>DATELS010000329.1:0-7996 GCA_035276365.1 Thermoanaerobaculia bacterium | reverse complement strand
GAGCGCTTCGTCGCGTCTCCCCTGCGCCGCCAGCACCTCGGCCTTCAACACATCGTTCCCTTCGGCCTCGCGCAGCGCGGTTGCATAGTCCTTCCGTACGAGCGCGATGCGCGCGAGCACTTCGTGCGCGCCCGGCGCGTTCGTCGCGAGCGCGAGTCGCGCGTGTGCCTCGGCGTCGTCGAGCTTACCCTCGCGCGCGAGGATCGGCGCGAGCGACAGCGCAAAGTCCGGCGCGAGCTCCGGCGTCGCGCGAATGCCGTCGCGGTACGTCTTCTCCGCGTGCGCGAGATCGCCGAGCTGTTCGTACGCGAGCCCGAGGTCGTTGCGGAGATCGCTCCAGCCGGGATTGCGCTGGAGGAGCGACTCGATGCGCGTCGCCGCGTGCGCGTAGTCGCGGCGCTGCATGAACTGCGTCACCTCCTTCAGCTCCGCGAGATCGGCGAGATGCTCGCGCGGATTCGCGCGCGCGTCGCCGGTCGTTCCTCCCGCGTCGACGTAGCCGAGTGCGGCAAGCTTCTTCCGTTCCTCGGCGTTCGCGCGCGGCGCGTTCGTCTCGCCGCGCGGAAACGTCTCGAGCGCGCGCGTGAGCTCTGCCGACTCGCGACGACGCGTGGCGCGGAGATCGTTCGTCTCGCGCGGATCGTTCGCGACATCGTACAGCTCCGGCTTCGGACCGCTGATGAGATGCAGCGGATAGCGGATCGCGGAACGCAGCTCGCTCCAGCCGAGGTGAATGCGCGGGTAGAGCGTCTCGGAGTAGATCGCGCGCGGCGTTGGCTTCGCGAACAGCGACGGACGCGGATCGGGAATGCCCGTCGCGGCGGCGATCGTCGGCATCACCTCCGTGAGCTGCACCGGCGCCGCGACCCGCTCCCCTGCGCGCGCGTTGTGCGGCAGCTTCACGATCAGCGGCACCTGCAGCGCCTCGCGATAGAGCAGCACGCCGTGCTCCTCTTCGCCGTGATCGCCCAGTCCTTCGCCGTGATCGGAGAGCAGCACGATCAGCGCGTCGTCGTACAGACCTTGCGCACGCAGTGAGTCGAGGAGATCGCCGGCGATGCGATCCGCCTTCACGATCTCCGCGTCGTACGACGGCTCGTACGGCGCGTGCGGCTCGAAGAGATGGACGAACGCGAAGAATGGCTCCGCGCGATGCGATGCGATCCAGTTCTTCATGATCGCCGCCGTCGCGTCGCCGCGACGCTGCAGATTGCCGGTCGGCGCGCCTTCGACGAACTCGATCGCGTCGTCGTAGAAGTCGAAGCCGGAGGAGATATTCGAGTCGTGGCGCAGCACGTACGCGCTCACCGCCGCGCCGGTCGCGTAGCCGTGCGCGCGCAGCATCGATGCGATCGTCGTCTTCGACGCGTCGAGATGCGCGCCCGCGTTGTCGCGCACTCCGTGCTCCGCGGGGAGCAGGCCGGTCATGATCGTCGTGTGCGACGGCAGCGTGAGCGGCACGTTCGAGTATGCGTGCTCGAACACGACGCCGTCGCGCGCGAGGCGGTCGACGTTAGGCGTTGCGATCGCGCGATAGCCGTACGCGGGCAGATGATCCGAGCGCAGCGTGTCGATCGAGATGAGGATCACCGGCACGCGCTGCGGCCGCTCGGCGCGATGACACGCGAGCAACAACAAGAGCAGCAGCGCGACCTTACGATGCATTCGCGGTCAGCATAGACGTGAAAAGGGGCGGCCGAAGCCGCCCCTTTTCGATGATCGATGATTGCGAGATTACGGATGCGTCGTGCAGAGGTTCAGCGAACCGCCGCCGCTGTACGCATACACGCGGTAGCGGTACGTGCCCGACGTGCCGGAGTAGGAGATGTTCTCGGTCGCCGTCGCGCCTTCGCTGGCCGCGACCTGCGCCCACGACGTGCCGTTCCACTTCTGCAGATAGAGGTCGAAGTCCGTGCCCGTACCCGTCAGCTTCGCGGTGTGCGTGCCGCTGACGCTCGACGTGTACTGCGCCGAGTACCAGTTCGCGCCCGTGCCGGAGAGCGAGCCGCTCTCGTTCGTGCACGTCGCGGCGGCGCTGTACGTCGCCTTCAGCGTGACGCTGGAGAACGTCGAGTACGCGTAGAGGCTGACATACCAGTCGCCCGCGGCCGGGTTGCTGACCGTCACCGTCTCGTTGTTGCCGTTGAGATACGGACGATAGTTGTAGCTGGTGAGCGTCGGCTGCGAGCCGAGCTTCACGTACATGTCGGCGTCACCCGAACCGCCCGACGCCGCGATGACGAGCGAAGACTGACCGCTCGGAACCGTGATCTTGTAGTGCTTCCAGGAGCCCGTCGCCGCGCCGATGCCCGTCACTGCCACGCCGTTCGTGAGCACCGTCGTCGTGCCGCCGCCGCCACCGCCACCGCCCGGCGCGCCGACCGCGTCCCACGCCTGATTGACGGTCGCCGCCGCGGCCGCGCCGTAGAGGTCCGTCGCTGCATTCGCCGTCGCCGTGCGCGCGGCCGAGAAGTTCGTCGAAGAGGTCATGTAGACCGTCAGCGCGCGATACCAGATCTTGCCGCCCATCGTGAGCGACGTCGAAGAGGTCGTGGAGAGCGGCGTGACGTTGACGCTGGTCTTGCCGCGCGGGTGCGTGCCGCCCATGACCATGAGGTAGAACGCGAGGTTGGCGATACCGGAGTTCGTGTGGACGCCGCCGTTGTCGGTGGTGCCCGTGTAGCGCGTCGGGTAGTAGTCCGAGTCGCCCTGGCCGGCCGGATCGTTCATGAAGCGGAGCGCGTCACCCGCGGTGCCCGGCGTGTAGATGTCTTCGCCGACTTTCCACGTGTTCGAGTTCGGCGTGCCGCCGTTCTCGGTGTACGCCTCGCAGGCGTTGCCGAGGATGTCCGAGGTCGCCTCGTTGAGGGCGCCGGACTCGTTGGAGTAGACGAGACCCGCGGTGCGCTCGGTGACGGCGTGCGTCAGCTCGTGCGCGTCGACGTCGAGGTCCTGCGAGAGCGCGATGAAGGTCGTGCCGTCGCCGTCGCCGTACACCATCTGCGAGCCGTTCCAGAACGCGTTGTTGTAGCGCGTGCTGTAGTGGACGGACGCCTTGAGCGTCGCGCCGGCGTTGTCGTACGAGTCGCGGCCGTGCACGTTCTTGTAGTAGTCGTACACCGCGCCGGCGTTGTTGTGCGCCGCGTCGAGCGCAGCGTCACCGATGTTCGCGCTTCCCTCGGAACGCTTGAGCGTGCCCGGGAGCGTCGTGGTGTTGTTCGCCGTGTAGGTCTGGCGGTTCTTCAGATAGAAGTACTGCGGCGCGACGAGGGCGAGGTCGCCCGTGATCGCGTCGGCGTAGATCATGTCGACCTGCGGTCCGACTTCATTCGTGTACGCGATGCGCGACGCCCACGCGAGGAAGGTGTTGCCCTTCTCGTTCGAGACGTAGGTGAGCTCCGGCTTGCCGAAGTACGTCGGACGCTCGACACCGCGCTGCGCCACGGCCTTCTCGGTCGCGGTCCACGCGTCCACCTGCGGCACGCGCGGCAGCTCGCGCGTCTTGATGAACCGTCCGTTCATCGCGATGACGCGGCCTTCGCTGTCCGAGTGCACGATGTACTCGGCGCCGACGATCGGCAGACCGTTGAAGCGCTCCTGCAGCTTGATGTGCGTCTGTCCGAGCGAGTCGCGCTCGGTGCGGATCGGCTCGAAGTCTTCGGTGCCGTCCATGGGCAGCAGGTCGGTCTGCGAGCGCAGGAACGTGCGCGCGCTCTTCTCGACGCTTCCCGGTCCGAGGAGCTTTCCGAGGTTTCCGGTGATGAAACTCGCGACACCATTGGAGTCGATGTTGCGAACGCGGACTTCACGATTCGCGAAACGATCCTGAGCGAGCACCGCCGTGGTGCTCAGGAGAAGTATGACCGCCAGCAGTTTCTTCATGAACTTTCCTTCTCTTTTGTTTCGTTCGAGCCGGGCCAGCAAAAGGCAACGGCAAAGCCAACTCGTAAGTTGTTGATTCTATTGAGCCGATCGAAAATGCGGTCCAGAAGTGGACCCATTTGGCAATTCCGGGTGGGTTTATTTTTGACCTAAAGGGTCAGGCGCGACCCCGTAACCGTCCCGTAACGCTGGCACAGTTCGTTCGTCTACGCCTGATATGACCCGACTGATCCGCGATCCCGAGCTCGAAGCACTCGTCCGCGAGCTGAACGATGTCGACGAAGCTCCCGCGCGCAGTGACGCCGCAACCGCGCCTTCGCTGCAAGTCGCGGAAGGAAATCCGCTCGAGAAGCTGCTGATCGAAGTCGCGCAACGCGGCGCGAGCGATCTCCTGATCGTGACGGGAGTGCAGCCTGTGTTTCGCATCGCGGGACGACTCGAACGTTCCGGCGAAGCGCTCTCCGCGGAAGACGTGCACTCGCTCTTCGCGCCGCTGCTCACGGGACGCCTTCGCGAGAAGCTCGACTCCGATGGCGCCGCCGACTTCCCTCTCCGCCTCGGACGCGCCGCATCGGACGACGATCGCCGCGCGTGGCGCTTTCGCGTGAACGTGCATCGTCAACGCGGAACGCTCGCCGCTGCGATTCGCGCGCTGCCGACCGAGGTGCCGACGATTTCGCAATTGCGATTGCCGCCGTCGCTCGTCGAACTCGTGAAGCCGACGCGCGGACTCGTGCTCGTGTGCGGACCAACGGGCTCGGGCAAGTCGACGACGCTCGCGGCGCTGATCGGAGAACTGAATCGCACGGAGTCGCGACACATCATCACGATCGAAGATCCGATCGAGTACGAGCATCGCAACGCGAAGTCGATCGTCGAGCAGGTGGAAGTCGGACGCGACACGCCGTCGTTCGCCGCAGCACTGCGCGCGGCATTGCGACAGGATCCCGACGTGATTCTCGTCGGCGAGATGCGCGATCTCGAGACGGTGTCGATCGCGCTCACCGCAGCAGAGACGGGTCATCTCATTCTGTCGACGCTGCACACGAGCGACGCGGCGCAGGCGATCCATCGCATCGTCGACGTGTTCCCGCCCGTGCAACAGACGCAGATCAAGCAGCAACTCGCGCTGAGTCTCAACGCGATCGTCGTGCAGCATCTCATCCCGCGCTCGGACAACAAGGGACGCACGGTCGCGGTGGAAGTGCTGCTCGCGAATCACGCGGTGCGCAATCACATCCGCAACGAGAAGCTCCAGAACCTCGCCACCGAGATCACCCTCGGCAAGCGTCAGGGGATGATCTCGCTCGAAGACTCGCTGTCGAGTCTCGTGCGCGAGGGATTGATCACGGTCGAGGATGCGCGGGTGCGCTCGGGACGGCCGGACGAACTGGAGTCGCTGATGCGCGGAGCTCCGGCGCCTCGATGACGCGCACGCCGTCGCGCGGAGGAGCGTCAACAGCGCCCGCGATCGCGCGCACGACGTCGCGCAGCTTCACGGGATAAAGCCGGCGCGCGGTGTCGCGATGCTTCGGGAACGCGCCCCAGACCCAGTACGCGGGCAGCACCGCGTACGGCCACCAGTGGCCGGGTCCGAGGACGTACCAGGGGCGGACGAAGGTGGAGGCGACACCGCTCTCGCGCAGCAGACGCTCCCCTTCTTCGCGCACGGCGATGTAGTCGCGCATCACCGGCGCGGGATGCGCGACGGAGAGATAGATGACGTGGCGGATGGTCGAGCGCGCGACCGCGCGCACGGTCTCGCGGATGGAGACGAGATCGATCTTGCGAAAGTCGTTCGCCTTCGACGGCGACGGATGCGGCACGCCGACGAGGTGAATCAGCGTGTCACTCGGCGCGAGGCTGTGCGCGAACGTGTCGGCATTGAGCGCGTCGCCGAGGACGGGCTTCGCGTCGGCGGCGAGCTTCGCGATCGACATCGGCCGCACGAGCGCGCGCACGATGTGTCCGCGCGCCGCGAGCTCAGGAACGAGATGGCGGCCGATGTAGCCGGTCGAGCCGGTGATGAAGACATTCATGTGGTGAGGTACGCGCGCGGCGTGCGCGCGGATTCACCATGAAATCCCATAGTCCTCGCCGTGATTCGAGCTGCCGCCCCACATCGTCCCATGCGCGAGATCGAACAGGATCGCGTTGATCGGTCCCGACGTGCGGTCGTCGAACGTCTCGTCGTAGCCCATCTTCTGCAGCTCCGCGCGCACCCATGGCGGCGTCTGATGGTTGAGCAGAATGCGGCCGGGGATCGACTCGTGATCGCCGAGCCACTTGCGCACCTGGAACGTATTGAAGTTCGCCGCCTCGACGGATTGCTGCGGCGTCATCCCGAACTCGACGACGTTGAGGAAGAACTGCAGAAGGTTCTGGTCCTGCGTGTCGCCGCCCTGCACCGCGAACGCGAGATACGGCGCGCCGTCTTTGAGCGCGAGCGTCGGTGTGAGCGTTACGTGCGGACGCTTCCCCGGCTCGATCACGTTGAACGGATTCTGCGCGGCGTCGGTATCGAAGCTCTGCGCGCGCTGCGAGAGTCCGACGCCCGTCTTTCCCGCGATCACCGCCGGCACCCAGCCACCGCTCGGCGTGATGGAGACGACCCAGCCTTCTTCATCCGCGGCTTCGACGGACGTCGTGCCGGCGCGGAACATCTCATCAAAGTGCGCGAGCTCCGCGGTCGTCTTCGGCTTCGCGACCGGTGGCGGCCAGTTGCGCAGCACGTCGAGAAACGGATTCTTCTCGTTCTGGAACGGATACGGATCGCCCGGTCCGATCTTCGGATCGTTGCGACTGGGATTGATGAGCTTCGCGCGCTCGCGCGCGTAGTCCTTTGATAACAGTCCCGCGACCGGCTCCGCGGGCGGGAACGCGGGATCGCCGTAATAGAAGTCGCGATCCGCGAACGCGAGGCTGAGCGCCTGATAGACGGTGTGGATGTAGCGCGCGCTGTTGTAGCCCATCGACTTCAGATCGAAGTTCTCTAGGATGTTCAGCGCCTGCAGCATCGACGGACCCTGCGTCCATACCGTGAGCTTGTAGACGTCGATCCCGCGGTAGCTCGTCTTGACCGGCTCTTCGATCTTCACCTGCCACTTCGCGAGATCGTCGGTGGTGATGAGACCGCCCTGCTCCTGCGTCGCGCGCGCGATCTCCTGCGCGATGTCGCCTTTGTAGAAACGGTCGTACGCGGCGAGGATCGCGTCCTTGCGCGACTTGCCGCGCTTCAGCGCCTGCTGCTCGGCGTCGACGAGCTTGCGCAGCGTGACTGCGAGATCGGGCTGACGAAAGATCTCGCCCGCGTCGGGCGCCTCGCGTTGCGAAGTCGTCGGCGCGGACGCGGCCACATCATGCGCCGGCGTCACGCTCGGTGTAGCGACGGCCGCCTCGGCCGTCGGCGATGTCGCTGCAGTTCGCAGATGCGGCAGCATCACCGCGCGCGAGTACGGCCACTTCTTCAGCTCCTTCTTCTGCCGCTCGATCGTGTTCGCGAGCTGCGCCTCGATCGCGAATCCATCCGCCATCTGAATCGCCGGCGCGAGCACATCCTTCAACGACAGCTTCCCGTAGTTCGCGAGCATCACCATCACTCCGCCGGGCGTTCCCGGCGTGAGAGCGGCGAGCGGACCGTACTCCGGCGGCACGCTCAGGTTGTGCGCGTGGTAGTACTCGGGAGTCGCGCCGGTCGGGGCGACGCCGAGGGCGTTGAGGCCGATGACTTTCTTCGAGTGAGGATCGTAGATCAGCGCCTGCGTCTCGCCGCCCCACGACAGCGTGTCCCACATCGTGCACGCGGCGGCGAGCATCGCCGCGGCCGCGTCGACCGCGTTGCCGCCCTTCTGAAACATCATCGCGCCCGCGGTCGCCGCGAGCGGCTTGCCGGTGATGGCCATCCAGTGCCGCGCGTGGAGCGGCGGCTTGGCGGTCTGCTGGGCGAAAACGGGAACGGCGGCGAGGACGACGAGGGCGAAAGCTCGAGTCTTCATGCGGCGCCGATGCTATCGCGTTCTCGCATCGACTTTGCACTACCAGACCGCGTGCGGAACACGCACCAGAAAGGATCAAACATGCCACGCAGAGGAAATGGGGAGGCGGCCTCGAGCGC
>DATELS010000328.1:0-3337 GCA_035276365.1 Thermoanaerobaculia bacterium | reverse complement strand
CGGCCATCGCCAAGGGCAACCTGAAGCAGAAGCTGGCCGTCGAAGCGCGAGGAGAGATCGCGGAGCTCGGCGACACGATCAACGACATGATCGAGACCCTGGCCACGTTTGCCGACCAGGTCACCACGGTGGCCCGCGAGGTCGGCGTGGAGGGACGCCTCGGCGGCCAGGCCAACGTGCCGGGCGCCGCGGGCACGTGGCGCGATCTGACCGACAACGTCAACCAGCTCGCCGCGAATCTCACCACGCAGGTGCGCGCGATCGCGGACGTCGCCACCGCGGTGACGAAGGGCGACCTCACGCGGAACATCACGGTCGAGGCGCAGGGCGAGCTCGCGGCGCTCAAGGGCAACATCAACGAGATGATCCGCAACCTGCGCGAGACGACGTCGCGCAACTCGGAACAGGACTGGCTGAAGACGAACCTGGCCAAGTTCACGCGCATGATGCAGGGACAGAAGAACCTGCAGAACGTGTCGCAGATGATCCTGTCCGAGCTCGCGCCGGTGGTCGGCGCCGCGCACGGCGTGTTCTACACGATGGACTCGAGCGGCAGCGAGCCGACGCTCCGTCTCGCCGCGACGTACGCGTACAAGGAGCGCAAGCACCTCAACAAGCAGTTCCACATCGGCGAGTCGCTGGTCGGACAGGCGGCGTTCGAAAAGCAGCGGATCCTCATCACGAACGCTCCCGACGACTACGTCCAGATCAACTCCGGCCTCGGCGAGTCGAAGCCGCTCAACATCATCGTGCTGCCGATCGTGTTCGAAGGTCAGGTGCTCGCGGTGATGGAGCTGGCGAGTTTCAATCGCTTCACCGATACGTACCAGTCGCTGCTCGATCAGCTCACGGAGTCGATCGGCGTCGTGCTCAACACCATCCAGGCGAACATGCGGACCGAGGAGCTCCTCGCGCAGTCGCAGTCGCTCGCCGAAGAGCTGCAGACGCAGCAGGAAGAGCTCACCGAGACCAACAAGCGTCTCGAGTCGCAGGCGAAATCGCTCCAGGCCTCGGAAGAACTTCTCAAGCAGCAGCAGGAAGAGCTGCAGCAGACGAACGAGGAGCTGGAAGAGAAGGCGCGGCTGCTCACCGCGCAGAACGAAGAGGTCGAGCAGAAGAACCGCGAGGTCGAACAGGCGAAGCGGCAGCTCGAAGACAAGGCGCGGCAGCTCGCGCTCACGTCGAAGTACAAGAGCGAGTTCCTCGCGAACATGTCGCACGAGCTGCGCACGCCGCTCAACTCGCTGCTCATTCTCGCCAAGCTGCTGTCCGACAATCCGGAGCAGAACCTCAACGACAAGCAAGTCGAGTTCGCGAAGACGATTCACTCGTCGGGACAGGACCTGCTCACGCTGATCAACGACATCCTCGACCTCTCGAAGATCGAGTCCGGCATGATGACGGTGTCGCTGAGCGACGTGCCGTTCCGCGAGATCTCGGAGATGACGGAGCGTACGTTCCGGCAGGTCGCGAACGACAAGAGTCTCGAGTTCAAGATCGATCTCGCGCCGACGCTGCCGCCCTCGGTGCACACGGATCCAACGCGGTTGCAGCAGGTGCTCAAGAACCTGCTCGGCAACGCGTTCAAGTTCACGGAGCGCGGCAGCGTGACGCTGAGCGTCGAGCCGGTGACGTCGGGCTGGACGAGCGGACACGATGTGCTCGACCGCGCGCCGAGCGTGCTCGCGTTCACGGTCCGAGACACGGGCATCGGCATTCCGGAAGACAAGCAGCGGATCATTTTCGAGGCTTTCCAGCAGGCCGACGCCTCGACGACGCGCAAGTTCGGCGGCACGGGACTCGGACTCTCGATCAGCCGCGAGATCGCGCGACTGCTCGGCGGCGAGATTCGCGTCGAGAGCGAGCCCGGCGTCGGCTCGATGTTCACGCTGTTCCTGCCGCAGACGTACGTCGCGCCGATCGCACGCCGCGAGCGCCGCGACACGGAAGTGCCGCCGACGTATCCCGGCGAGCGTCCCGACGGCGGCACGGAGCGTCGTGCGCAGGGCATCGCCGACATCCTGCCGAAGGAAGAGGAGCAGCAGGTCGTGGTCATCGAAGAGCAGGTACCGGACGATCGCGACAGCATTCAGTCGGGCGACCGCACGGTGCTGATCGTCGAGGATGACGTGACGTTCGCGCGCATCCTGCTCGACATGGCGCGCGACAAGGGATTCAAGGGACTCGTGGCGACGCGCGGCGAGTCGGCGCTGCAGCTCGCGAGCCGCTACCGCCCCGACGCGATCACGCTCGACATCGAGCTGCCGGACATGGAAGGGTGGACGGTCCTCGATCGCCTGAAGCACGACCGCATCACGCGCCACATTCCGGTGCACATCATCTCCGGCGACGAGGAAGCATCGCGCGGCCTGCGCCTCGGCGCGTTCGCGCAGATGCAGAAGCCGGTCACGAAGGAGGCGCTGGAAGACGCGTTCTCGCGCATCCAGGGATTCCTCGAGCGCGGCAACAAGTCGCTGCTCGTCGTGGAAGACAACGAACAGCAGCGCAGCGCGATCATGGAGCTGATCGGCGACGGCGACGTCGAGATCACCGGCGTCGCGTCGGGCGAGGAGGCGCTGCAGCTTCTCCGCGAGCGCCGCTTCGACTGCATGGTTCTCGACCTCGGACTTCCCGACATGAGCGGCTTCGACTTCATCAACCGGATGAAGAACGAGCTGCAGATTCACGACATCCCGATCGTCGTCTACACCGGCCGCGAGCTGTCGCGGAAGGAAGAGACGGATCTCAAGCGGATGGCTGACGCCATCATCGTCAAGGACGTGCGCTCGCCGGACCGCCTGCTCGACGAGACCGCGCTGTTCCTGCACCGCGTCGAGGAAAACCTGCCGGAGCAGAAGCGGAAGATGCTCGAGCAGTTGCACGAGTCCGATCCGGTGCTCGTCGGACGGAAGGCGCTGATCGTCGACGACGACATGCGCAACATCTACGCGCTGACGAGCCTCCTCGAGCGGCACAAGATGAAGGTGCTGTACGCGGAGAGCGGCGCGGAGGGCATCGACATCCTGCGCAACACGCCGGACGTCGACGTCGTGCTGATGGACGTGATGATGCCGGAGATGGACGGCTACGAGGCGATGCGCCGCATCCGCGAGATGGAGGAGTTCAGGAGCCTGCCGATGATCGCACTCACCGCGAAGGCGATGAAGGGCGATCGCGAGAAGTGCATGGAAGCCGGCGCGAGCGACTACATCACGAAGCCGATCGACGCACAGCAGCTCGTGTCGCTGCTGCGGGTTTGGTTGTATCGATAGCGATCAGTACACGCGCGGCACGAACCGTTTCGTCCGCGCGCTGTACTGCCGGTAGACCTCGCCGA
>DATELS010000327.1:0-2984 GCA_035276365.1 Thermoanaerobaculia bacterium | reverse complement strand
AATTTGCGGCTCTCGCCGCCGCCGGCGCGATCAAGATGGAGGAGGCGATCGAGCTCGTGCGCGAGCGCGGCCTGGCGATGGCCGACGCTGCGAAACGGAACCCCGGGTCGATGGCGGCGATCCTCGGTCTCGACGACGAGGTGGTGGAACGGATTTGCCGGCGCATCCTCAACGTGTGGCCGGCGAACTACAACTGCCCAGGGCAGATCGTCGTCTCCGGCGAGAATGCCGCCGTCGACGAGGCGTGCGTGCGTGCGGAAGGCGAAGGAGCGCGTCGCGCCGTGAAGCTGCGCGTCTCGGGTGCGTTCCATTCCCCGCTCGTCGCGAAGGCCGCCGACCGGTTGAGGCCGGCCTTGGACAAGGTCAAGTTCAACGAGCCGACTGCACCGTTCATGTCCACCGTCACAGCGCGAATCGAGAACGCGCGTCGAGCGCGTCCGTTGCTGATCGAGCAGCTGACGGCACCGGTGCGTTTCACGCAGGCCGCGCAGGCACTCATCCGCGAAGGCGTGACGACGTTCATCGAGATCGGGCCCGGCAACGTTTTGTCGGGGCTGATCAAGCGGATCGACCGCAGTGTGAAGACGGTCTCCGTCGGCACGGCAGCCGACGTCGAGAAGCTCGAGGAGACGCTCGGCGCTGCCTGACGGATTCGCGTCGCTCGAAGGCAAGCAGGCGCTCGTCACCGGCGGATCGCGCGGCATTGGCGCGGCGATCGCACGCGAGCTTGCACGCGCCGGAGCGCACGTCACGCTGACATACAACAGCGGCAAGGACGAGGCAGCGAGCGTCGCCGACGAAATCGGCGCCGATGCGGTCCAGGCCGACGTCTCGGATGCTGCGCAGGCGAAGTCGCTCGTCGACGGGGTCGGGGAGCTGGACATCCTCGTGAACAACGCCGGGCTGACGCGCGACGGGTTGATCGCGCGCATGTCCGACGACGACTGGCGCGCGGTGATCGACACGAACCTGGGCGGCGTGTTCCACACGTGTCGCGCTGCAGCGCGCGGGATGATGAAGCGCCGAGCAGGATCGATCGTGAACATTTCGTCGATCGTCGGGCTGCACGGCAATCCGGGCCAGACGAACTATTCCGCGTCGAAGGCGGGCATCATCGGCTTTACGAAAGCGCTTGCGCGCGAGCTCGGGACCCGCGGTGTCCGGGCGAATGTCGTCGCCCCCGGTTACGTCGACACGCGCCTGACGCAGGTGATCGCCGACGAGATGAAGGACGTCATGCTCGCGAATACTCCGCTGGGCCGTTTCGGCACGCCGGAGGACATCGCCGGGGCGGTACGGTTTCTTTGTTCGGACGAGGCGAGCTTCATCACGGGTGAAGTGCTGCTCGTCGACGGCGGCTTGGGGATGTAGCGATGAATGGCTCGATGAACGGCAGACGACGCGTCGTGATCACCGGCATCGGTGCCGTCACGCCGCTCGGAAACGACGCGGAGGAATCGTGGAAGAACCTGATCGCGGGCGAGTCCGGCGCGGGTCCGATCACGCATTTCGACACCGCCGACTACGCGGTCCATTTCGCCTGCGAGCTGAAGGACTTCGACCCGACGCAATGGTTGGAGAAGAAGCAGGCGCGGCGCATGGACCGCTTCGCACAGATGATCGTCGCCGCTGCGCGGCAGGCGGAGGCGGACTCCGGTCTCGACATCGCGAAAGAAGGCGACCAGATCGGCGCATCGGTCGCGACCGGAATCGGCGGTCTCCAGTCCTTCCAGGACTGTTACGACGTGCTCATCACGCGTGGCCCCGATCGCGTGAACCCGTTCGCGATCCCCTGCATCATCCCGAACATGGGCGCCGGCTGGGTGTCCATGGAGCTCGGAACGCGCGGGCCGCTCTCGTCGGAGTGCACCGCGTGCGCCGCGTCCAACATGGCGATCGGCCAGGGCCTCGACGACATCCGGCTTGGTCGAGCGGTTGCGATGTTGTGCGGCGGGACCGAGTCGGCCATCAACAAGGTCGGGATCGCCGGGTTTACCGCGATGCGCGCGCTGTCGCGACGCAACGACGATCCGAAGCGCGGGTCGCGACCGTTCGACGCCGAGCGCGACGGGTTCGTGATGGGCGAGGCCGCCGGCATCGTGGTGCTCGAGGAGCTCGAGCACGCCAAGGCGCGCGGCGCGAAGATCTACGCGGAGCTGCTCGGCCACGGACTGTCGTCCGACGCGACGCATATCACCGAGCCCGATCCGACAGGCGAGAATCCGGCGCGCGCGATGCGCAATGCATTCGCCGACGCGGGCATCGATCCGTCGGAGATCGACTACATCAACGCGCACGGCACGTCGACACCGCTCGGCGATGCAAGCGAGACGCGCGTGATCAAGATGGCGATCGGCGAGGAGAATGCGCGCAAGACGCCCGTGTCTTCGACGAAAGGCGCGACCGGCCATTGCCTCGGCGCGGCAGGAGCAGTGGAGGCGATCTTCTCGACGCTGTCGATTCGCGACGGCAAGCTGCCGCCGACGATCAACTATGAGGTCGAGGATCCTGAATGTGACCTCGACTACATCCCGAACGAGTCACGTGACGCCGACGTGCGCGTCGCGGTGTCGAACTCGTTCGGTTTCGGCGGACACAACGCCTGCATCGTTCTGCGGCGGTACGACGACTAAGCTCACCGCGTGGAGCGGTGGGCAACGTTTGACTGCTACGGCACGCTGATCGACTGGAACGGCGGCATCCGCCGCGAGCTCGTTCGTGTCTTCGGCGAGGAACGCGCTGACGAACAGCTCGAGCGCTACCACGACATCGAGCCGGCGCTGGAGGCGGACGGCACGCGCACCTATCGCGAGGTCATGAGCGCGGCGATGCGCGAGCTCGGCGCGCCCGAGGACGAGATCGAGGGTCTGGCGAATTCGCTGCCCGGCTGGGAGCCGTTCCCCGAGACGCGCGCCGCACTAACTGAGGCGCGCGACCGCGGCTGGAAGCTCGCGATCCTGTCGAACACCGACCGCGAGTTCATC
>DATELS010000326.1:0-4567 GCA_035276365.1 Thermoanaerobaculia bacterium | reverse complement strand
AGAGCTGCTCGATCAGCACGGGCACGCGCGCAAACGTCCGTCGCTCACCGAGATGCTCGCTCATCTCGAAGAACAACAGGAAGAGACCGCGACGCAGGACGTCGACGCACGCGACGCCGGCATCGTGATGAGCGTGAGCAGCGGACGCTGTCGCGTGTTTCGCGACGGTCAGGAGCTCGACTGCGCGGTTCCGCCCGAGCTCGCGGTGCGACAGAAGAGCGCGCTCGCGGTCGGCGATCGCGTGAGCGTTTCCGATGACGCGGGACTGTGGCGCGTCGAGGCCGTGCTGCCACGACGCACCGTGCTCGCGCGTCCCGATCCGCTGCACGCGCATCGGCAGCGCCTCGTCGTCGCGAACGTCGACGTCGTCATTCACGTCGTCTCCATCAAGTCGCCGCCGCTGCGTCCGCGACTCATCGACCGCTACCTCATCGCCATTCAGCGCGGCGGCGCGCAGCCGGTGATCTGCATCAACAAGGTCGATTTGCTCGATGCGGACGAGCGCACCGAGGAGCTTCACCGCCTCGCTCCGTACCTCAACCTCGGCGTCCCCATCATCGGCTGCTCGACGAAGACCGGCGAGGGACTCGATGCATTGCGCGCGCAGGTCGAAGGAAAGATGTCGGCGCTCGTCGGCCACAGCGGCGTCGGCAAGTCGTCGATCCTCAACGCGCTCAACGAAAACCTGCAACTCGCGACGAACACATTGCAGCGCAAGCGCGGCACGGGACGCCACACCACCACCGCCTCGACGCTGTACGACTTTGGCGGCGGCACGTATCTCATCGACACGCCCGGCATCCGCGAGTTCGGTCTGTGGGATCTCGACCGCGAGACGTTGCGCGACTACTTCCCGGAGTTCGTCGAGTACGCGGAGCTGTGTCGCTTCACGAACTGCACGCACGTGCACGAGCCCGACTGCGAAGTGCAGCGCGCCGCGGAGGATGAAGAGCTGAATGCGGCGCGATATGAGACCTATGTCCGCCTATGGGAGGATCTGAAGTGAGATCTGCGCATTCTTTTGCACGCCCCGAGGGGGTGGCATAACTCCCATTCCCGTCACTCCACCATCAGAGGGCGCCCTCCCAAGATAACCGACCGGCCGCGTGGGCCGGTTTGAGGAGGGCTTATGCGTCGTGTATTCAATGGTTTCGCTCGAGGTGTGTTCATCGCGTCCGTCGTCGTTGCGCTCGCCATTCCGGCCGAGGCGCGGCCTGCTGCCGGCGAGGGTCCGCGGCTCACCAACAACCCCGTGGTCAAGGTTCTGAAGTTCGTCAAGAAATTCGTCATCAAGACCTTCGGCGACGGACTGACCGATCCCAAGCCGTAGTCAGTTCGCCGCGGAAAACTCGCGCGTCGGGTCGATTCTGAGCGCGGAGATGTACGCGTGAACGCTGCGCACGATCTCGGGCGTCGCGCTGCTCGCTGTCATGGCGTCGTGGAGATACGCCAGGGCGGCGACAGCGCGGCGGTTGAGTCGTGCGGCCGTGAACTCCTGAACGAGCTTCGCGGCGAGCGCGCGCGCGTCGTCCACTTCTTCGCGCAGGAGAAGCGCCTCGACGATTTCGAGTCCGCTGAGTCCCGCTTCTTCGACGAGCGCGCGGGCGGTGAACCGCTCGCGCGCTGCGTCCAGCTTCTCGATCGCCTCGTCCAGTCGTCCGAGGCGCAGAAGCGCGCAGCCCGCGCCGTACGACGCGCGCACGCACTCCAGCTCCCAATCGAGCTTGCCGAACCGCTCCATCGCCGACGTGAAGTGCTCCAGCGCTTCCGCCGCATGTCCGAGGTGCAGCGCGCACCAGCCGAGAGTCGAGCAGGCGATCGCGTACGCATCGCCGTCCGCGGACGCGAGGAAGTGCATGAGCAGATCGCGCGCGGCCGCGTGATCGCCGCGGCGCACGAGCAGGTTCGCGGACGCAAGCACGCACTTGCCGTAGCGGCGCGTGTCGCCGTGATCGCGAAACACGACGCGGCATTCGGCGAGCAGCGCCTGCGCCTCGTCGAAGCGCCGCAGATGCTGCAGCACGATCGAGCGGACGAAACGCACGATCGCGCGATCGTGCGCGAGCGTGCCGAACGACTCCATGTACGCGTCCGCGCGATCGAGTGCGCCGAGAGACTCCTCGTAGCGCGAGAGATAGCAGAACGCGCGCGCGAGATCCTTCCATGCGTGCGCGCGGAGTTGCGCGGTCACGACGCGCGGGTACGCCGCGTCATCGATCGCATCGGCGAGCGACGTCGCGAGCTGCGCGACGGCGAGTCCTTCCTGCGGATCGCGCTCGAGCGAGTCCGCGATCTTCGCCAGACGCTCGACGACGCCGCTCGTGCGCAGCTCCTCGCGCTCGACGAGACGCGGCCAGTCGAAACGCGGCGTGTCCTTCAGAGCTCTCTCCACGACGTCCGCCGCGTCGCGCTCCTGCTGCAGGCGGCGCGCGGTCGCGGCGAACTCCTCGACGCGCGCGGGATCGGGCTGCCGCCGGCTGCGATCGAACGGCACGAGCTTGCGGGTGTGGTCGCTCATTGCACGCGTCCCTTCTCTCCGTACAGGCGTTCCGCGCGGCGGAGGCATTTCGTGATCAGTTTCTGCGCGTACTTCGGAGTGACGCCGAGGCGCTCGGCGACTTCGATGATCGTGCAGCCTTCGAAGTACCGCATCCGCAGAATGTCGCGGCAGCGCGGCGCGAGACACTCCAGCGCCTCGCGCGCGGCGAGCTGCGCCGGCAGGCTGTCCAGAATGCGCACCGACGCGGGATCGACGCGATCGAGATCCGTCTCCTCGTCCGCGCCGACGATCCTTCCGTTGAGGCGCCAGTAGTGACGGCTCGCGTGACAGATCGCGCCGATCAGCCACGCGCGCAGCTCGATGACGTCGCCCGACTTGCGGAGATAGCTGATCAGGACGTCGTGGACGAGCGTCTCCGCCTCCGTCTCCGGCACCTGAAACTTGTAGACGGCGATCTGCGCGAGGAGGTCGAAGTACTGCCCGTACACCGCCTCGAAGTGATGGTCGTCCGCGCGTGCGCTGGGAACCGTCGTCATCTGCATGGTTGTGATTTTTCAGTCACCTTAACACGGTGTGGAGGTAGGTATTCATGGATTTCCGCACACTCCGTTGGAAAGGAGGTGTGGATGACGCAGATAGGAGTCAAATTACGCAAAATGCGGAACTTATACGTTCTGGTCGTGTTCGCGCCGCGCTCCCGTACGCGCATTTTGAGACGCCGCGTGAGCATGCGGCCGCACACGATGATGAAGGTCGGAGACGTGCTGCGCGTGAACGGGAAAGAGGTGCGCGTGCGCGTCGTCGCCAATGAAATGCAGCGCACGCGCAGCGTCGTCGCGCACGTCACGCGCGTCTTCACGTGCGCCGTGCGCGCGAGCGTCGCGGAGATGCCGTGCGACGACATCGCGCAGGACGCATCGGTCGTCGCGGAGTTCCTCCGCTACCACGTGCTCGTGCGTGTCTTCGACGGCGACCCCGATGCATGGCTCGCGACGTTGCGCGAGCGCGGCGGCGACGACGGCGACGTGCGCTTCGTGCGCCGACTGCGCTCGCGGTTGCGACGCGATCCCGCGCTCATCGTCTCCATCCGGCGCATGGTCGACGCCACTCCGTTCTGGCATGCGCGCGAGGCGTGAGGTAGTTTGCGCGCCGCATGCAGGAATCGGACTTCGTCATCGATCCGCGCCACACGGGCTTCTTCCGCATCGAGCTGGAGAAGCTGTTCGGGAACGCGCATCCGGTGGTGCTCGAGATTGGGTCGGGGAAAGGGAGATTTCTGATTAGCACAGCGACGGAGCATCCGGAACTCAATCTACTCGGCGTAGAAAAGTCGCTGCATTACCACCGCGTCATCCGCGATCGCGTCGCCAAGCGCGGACTGACGAACGTGCGCCTCATCAACCACGACGCGTACCTCGTCCTGAAGGACATGATCCCCACCGCGTCGCTGCACGAGATCCACATCTACTTTCCCGATCCGTGGCCGCGCAAGCGCGAGCAGAAGCGAAGAATCATCCGTCCCGACGCGCTCGAGGAGATGAAACGCACGCTCGTCGACGGCGGCATGGGCATCTACGTGACGGATCATCGCGACTACTTCGAGGCGGCCGCGCCGCTCGTCGAGCAGGCGTTCGCGAAGACGGAGAGGCGCGTGCCCGGCGCAGACGATCCGCCGCGCACGAACTACGAGGCGAAGTACCGGGAGGAGGGGCGACCGATTTACGAGATTCGCTTTTGGAAGTCGTAAAGTCGCAGAGTCTCAAAGTCTCAAAGAAAGACGCACGGCCTTTGCGACTTTGAGACTTTGCGACTTTGAGACTCTTCGCGCCCCCCACCGGTGCGTCATAATCCCCCAGTGCGCATCCTCGGCATCGACCCCGGCTCCGTGACCACCGGCTTCGGAGTCATCGACTCGGATCGGGGGCGGTTGGTGCTGGTGGAGCAGGGGGCGATCCACACGCGCCGCGGGGCCGAGCTCCCGGAGCGGCTGGCAGTGATCCATGACGGGCTGCGCGACGTGATCCTGCGGACGCAGCCGGCGGCGATCGCGGTCGAGACGCCGTTCGC
>DATELS010000325.1:0-11467 GCA_035276365.1 Thermoanaerobaculia bacterium | reverse complement strand
TACGACCGCCTTCTGCTGTACGACGACATCGACATCGACACGTGGCGCGTCGTGTCGACGGAGCCGTTCAACGAAGGCGTGCTGTTGAACGTCGAGATGGAAGGCACCGCGACCGTGATCAGCACCGGTGCGCGCGCGCCGTGGCCGAAGTGGTGGAGCATCTATGCCGTGCCGGTCGACGGCCAATGGGTGGCCGACAGCACGATGATGACGGAGCGATTCCTCGCCGAACACAACGTCGACGGCGGTCCTCCGCAACTGGCGCGCGTGCTCGCCGAGCATCCCGAGTTCGACTTTGGCACGTTCATGTACTACGTCGCGTATCTCCTCTCGATGCCGGACGAAGAAGATCCGTGCGCGACGTTTCTCTGGATGCTGCGCGAGGGGGAGGCGCGCGGCGATCCCGCGGTGCAGTCGCTCGCGGACCAGATGCTCTCCATCCTCGCGGTGCGACGCTTCGATCCGAACGAGGCGCTGCTGACGGCGCAGGAGAGCGTTCGCTACGGCGAAGCGAGCGGCGATCCGGACATGATCGCCGGCGCGTATCACCAGCTCGGGAACGCGTACGCGCTCGCCGGCCGCATCGATGAGGCCGTGGCGAACTTGCGCAAGGCGGCGATGGACTACGACCGCGTGTTCGATCCGCGCGAGGCGCACGAGTCGCTGTTGGACGCGACCGAGCTGGAGATCGCGCGCAGCAACCTCCGCGCGGCGCTCGCGGATGCGGAGCTGTATCAGACGATGCTCGAGAAGCAGGCGTCGCCGAACGATCGCATGATGGCCGCCTTCCGCATCGCCGAGATCCACCAGCGCCTCGGCAACTCCGACATCGCGCGGCGCTCCTACGAGCAGGCGCAAACGATCGCGCGTGCGCAGAAAAACCCGGAGTGGCAGCTCATCACCGCGCAGAAGATCGCCGTGCAGGAGAACGCTCTCGGAAATGCGAGTGGCGCGCGCCGGGTGCTCGAAGACGCGCGCGGGCTGTACCCGGTCGTCAACGATCCGAAGCTGATCGTGATGAGCCAGGCCGTCCTGGCGGCGATCCAACTCGACGCCGGCGAGCCGGACGCGGTGGAACGAACTCTCGACGAGGCGAGGGCGGTGATCGCCGCGAAGGCGATTCCCGCGGAGACCATCGCGTCGATCGACGTGCAGCGCAGCCGGCTGCGGCTCATGCAGGGACGGCCGGAAGAGGCGCTCGCGGACGCCCGCACGGCGCGCGAAAAGGCGGGCAGTCCGCTCGCGGCCGCACTCACGGCGGAGGGACGCGCGTTGCGCATGCTGTCGCGCGACTCCGAGGCGGAGGAGGTGCTGCGCGCGGCGATCGACGTCGTCGAGCTCGAGCTCTCCCAGCTTCCGGTCGACGAGACCGGCAGCGCCACGCTCCTCAACGCGCAACTCGGTGCGTATCGCGAGCTGCTCGAGCTACTCGTGGAACAAGGATGCGCGCGCGACGCGCTGACCGTCGCCGAGCGCATGCGCGCGCGTTCGCTGCGGCAGGCGTTGGAGCAGGGACACGTCGATCTCTCTGCCGGTCTCGACGCGGGCAAGCGCGAAGAGGAGCGCAAGCTCGAGCAGGCGTTGGCGGAGGTGAACCGAAAGCTCATCGCCACGCGCAACGACTCCGAACGCGCGCGATTGCAGCAGGAGCGCGACGACGCGCGACTCGCGTTGCGAAGCTTTCGCAGCGAGTTGACGGCGTCACATCCGCGCCTCCAGGCCGCGTCGCACGCCGAGATCCCGTCGTCGATTCCGGGAGGGGAGTTGGTGCTCGAGCTGGCGGTCCTCGACCGCGCGGTGTTCGTCTTCGCGCTGCACGACGATCAGGTCGACGTGCATCGCATCGACGTCTCGCGCCAGCAACTTGAACGGCAAATCGATTCCTTCGTCTCCGCGATTGAGCAACGCGACCTCGGCTACACCGAGCCTGCGCGCGCGCTGTACGACCTGCTGCTCGCGCCGATCGCGCCGCAACTCGATGCTGCGACGGAAGTGCGCATCGTGCCGGACGGCGTCGCGTGGCGGCTTCCGTTCCATGCGCTCGTCGATCGTCGCGGCAAACATCTCGCCGAGCGTGTGGCGATCGCGTATGCGCCTTCGGTGGCGATGATGCGACGCGCGTCCGCGCAGTCCGCGACGCAGCGCACGTTGCTCGCATTCGGCGATCCCGCGATTCGCACGGAGACCGCGCAGTTCACCCGTTCCCTCTTTCGCGACGTGACCCTCGGACGATTGCCGGAGGCGGCGTCGGAGGCGCGCACGATCGCGCGGCTGTACGAAGGCGCGACCGTGCGCGTCGGCGCGGACGCGCGCGAGGCCGCGTTCAAGCACGACGCGCCGTCGTATCGCGTGCTCCATCTCGCTGCGCACAGCATCATCGACGACCGCGCGCCGATGTTCTCGTCGATCGTGCTCTCCGCATCGGGCAAGGATCCGCTCGAGGACGGCCTCCTCGAGGCGCGCGAGATCGCCGGGCTCGATCTGCGCGCCGATCTCGCCGTGTTGTCCGCGTGTGAGACCGCGCGCGGCGCGGTCACGGCGGGAGAAGGTGTCGTCGGTTTGAGCTGGGCGTTTCTCGCCGCGGGCGTGCCGACGACGGTCGTCAGTCAGTGGAAAGTCGCGTCGGCGAGCACGGCGGAGCTGATGGTCGAGTTCCATCGCCGCCTGCGCGGCGGACGCAATGCGCCGGATGCGCTGCGCGCGGCGATGCTGATGCTGCGTCGCGATGCGCGCTGGCGCCATCCGTTTTACTGGGCGCCTTTTGCGGTGATCGAGAACAGCGGAAATTCGTCAGAACGGCAATAATGCCCTGGCGATGGGGAACGATCCGCGGCTCGCACCGTTGGTCGGATCGGGTGGGGCCGAGGCGGAGATCGAGCGGTTGCTGGTCGAGGCGGCGCCGCTGATCCGGAGGATCGTCATGCGCCACGGCGGCGGTGCTCTCGCCGGGGACACGGGAGATCTCGAGTCGATGATCAACCTTCGCCTCCTCAACAAGCTGAGGCGCGTCGCCGCATCGCCGGACGACGCGATCGAGGACCTCGAAGGCTACGTCGCCACCGTCAGCTACAACGTCGTCAACGACCATCTGCGCCGCCGCTTTCCCGAGCGCACGCGTCACAAGAATCGCCTGCGCTACGTGCTCACGCACGATCCGCGACTCGCGCTGTGGAACGCGCCCGCGGGTCCGGTCGCGGGACGGAAGGAGTGGGAAGGCGCGACGACCGCGGCGTCCGCGGCCGACATCGGCGACGCGACCGCGCGGACGACGCGAGCGATGCGCGACAAGGAACGCCCGGGCGATGCGTTGCACGCGTTGTTCGGCGCGATGGGCGGACCGGTCGTGCTCGAGGCGCTCGTCGATCGCACCGCTTCGCTCTGGGACGTGCCTCTTGGTCCGGTCGAAGTCGCGCTCGTGGATGAGCACGAGGCCGCGCCCGCCGAGTTCGAGCGTCGCGAGTCGCTGCGCGCGCTGTGGCGCGAGATCGAGCAGCTCCTGCCGATGCATCGCAAGGCGCTGCTGCTCAATCTGCGAGACGATGAGACGGTGAACGTCGTCTCCATCCTCGTGCGCACCGGCACCACGCGCTTCGACGATCTCGCCGCGGCGCTGGAGATGACCGCGGATCAACTGTCGGAGATCTGGAACGATCTGCCGCTCGACGATCTCCGCATCGCGGCGCTGCTGCACGTGACGCGGCAGCAGGTGATCAACCTGCGCAAGTCGGCGCGCGAGCGGCTGCGTCGCCGGCTTCGTAATATTCGGTTGGACTGGACGTCCTGATGAGCAAGGGTTCTCACATGACACGCGAGATGTTGCGCCGGCTGGAGCGGCGCGAGCTGGCCCCGCGCGAGATCGCGGAGGTGCTGCGCCACATCGGCGAGTGCGAAGAGTGCGCGCGCGCGTCGGCGGAGGACGTGGACCTCGGCGCGTTGGACGCGGCGACGTCCGGTGACGAAGGACCGTGGCATCCGGACGCGGTCGCGATCGCGGCGTACGTCGATGGCACCGCGGATGCCGCGGAGCGCGAGATCGTGGCAACGCATCTCGAGGATTGCTCGTTCTGCCGCGAAGACGTGGCGGATCTCGCGAAGTTGCGCGGGTCGCGTGCACCGCGACGTCGCGTTTGGCAAGCAGCATTCGCCGTCGCGGCCGCGTTGGTGGTTGTTCTGTTCGTCATTCTCCGCGTCAGCGACGGACGCGAGCCCGCGCCCACGTCACCGCATGTGCCTCCGCGTCCCGTGGTCGTGACCACGCAGCCGCCCGCGCCGGCGTCGCCGAGGTATGCGAACGGGGAGTGGGAACGTCTCGTGCGCACCGCGATCGAGACGCGAAGGCTGCCGTCCGCACACGGCATCGACGCCGCGCCGGACGTACTCCGCGGCTCGAGCAACACGACCGCGGCGAACGTCGCGCCGAACGGCGTCGTCATCGACGAAGTGCGCCCGCGTTTCTCCTGGCCCGCACGCGACGGCGCGACGTACGTCGTCTCGATCTTCGACGGCGACCGCCGCGTCGCGCAGAGCGAGCCATTGACGAAGACGCAGTGGACGCCGCCCGCACCTCTCGCGCGCGGCCGAACCTACGTCTGGCAAGTACAAGCCACGCGCGACGAAACGCGCGAGATCATCCCCGCGCCCCCCGCACCGCCGGCGACATTCCACGTCGTCTCGCAGCGCGACCACGACGACCTCACCGCTGCCCGCAACCTCCACCCCGACGATCCGCTCCTCCACGCCGTGCTCGCCGCACGCGCCGGGCTGCGCGAAGAAGCGCTGCGCGAACTTTCTCGCGCCCATACGAATATCCGGCCGGATTGAGCGTGGTATCTTCCCGCGCGCATGATCGACAAAGTGGTCGCGTCCGCCGATGAGGCGGTGAGAGACATCGCCGACGGGTCACTGCTCGTCGTCGGCGGGTTCGGTTTGTGCGGCATTCCGGAGAACCTCATCAACGCCCTCGTCGCGAAAGGCGTCAAAGGTTTGACCTGCGTCTCCAACAACGCCGGCGTCGATGACTGGGGACTCGGCCTCCTTTTGCAGACGAAGCAGATTCGCAAGATGGTCTCGTCGTACGTCGGCGAGAACGCGGAGTTCGAGCGGCAGTACCTCGCGGGCGAGCTCGAAGTCGAGTTCGTGCCGCAGGGCACGCTCGCCGAGCGCATGCGCGCGGGCGGCGCGGGCATCCCCGCGTTCTTCACGCCCGCGGGCTACGGCACCATCGTCGCGGAAGGAAAAGAAACGCGCGAGTTCGACGGCCGCCAGTACGTGATGGAGCGTGGCATCGTCGGCGACTTCTCCCTCGTCGCCGCCTGGAAAGCCGACCGCCTCGGCAACCTCGTCTATCGCAAGACCGCGCGCAACTTCAATCCCATGGCCGCGACCGCGGGCAAGGTCTGCATCGCCGAGGTCGAGGAGCTCGTCGAGCCCGGCCAGCTCGATCCCGACGGCATCCACACGCCGGGCATCTTCGTGCATCGCGTCGTCGTCGCGCCGCGCGTGAAGCGCATCGAGCAGCGCACGATTCGCAAGTAAGCGCTACTGCTGCACCGGTCCCATCGTCTCGTCGAACCACTGCTTCATCGCCGGGTTCGCGATCTTCTTCGGCGCGACGTGTCCGCCGTCGTAGAGCACGAGCTTCTTCGGTTCCGGGAAGAGGCGGAAGAACGGCAGCACGTCCGTGAGCAGCGGATGCGCCTCGTCGTAACGTCCCTGCAGCACCATCTTCCGCGCCGTCATGTGCGGCACGAAGTTGACGCGGCTCGCGGCCGGATGCGAGCGCAGGTCGGAGCTGTCGACGCCCATCGACGCCATGAAGACGCTGCGATAGCGATGCTCGACGGCCGCGAGCACGAGACCGATCGACGATCCCGCGCTTTGACCGAAGAACGCGAGCTTCGTCATATCGATGTCCTTGCGCGTCGCGAGGTAATCCAGACCGCGGCGCAGATCCGTGACGTTGGCGATCATGTCGTCCGCATACTCCGTGCTCTCGCGCGGATGCGCCTCCGCTCCCGGTGGATTCGGCCGGCCGATGTAGCCTTCCAGAAAAACGGCGAATCCCGCGCGGCCGGCGCGAATCTGCGGCGCGAGCATCCCCTCCAACGACTGATCGAGACGGCGGACGCCGAGGGGAACGTCGGCGGGTGGAACGAAATGAATGACCTGATACGGCGGGCGCGCATTCAGCGGCAGGTAGAGCAGCGCCAGCGCTTTCTTCCCGTTCGCGCCGATGAACTCGATCGTCTCGCGCGTCCAGTCGTCGGACTTCTTCCTCTCGATCACGCGCGCCTGCAGCGGAGTCTTCGCGTAGGCGTACCGTGCGAGGATCTTCGCGAACGCCGCGTCATTCACGGGCGCCAGCACGGGCGGCTTGCCGCGGAGATGCATCGCGAAGCCGCCTTGATCGCCTTGCGCGTCCGGTGATTCCTTGACGCAGCGGAAGCCGAGCTTCGGAGTCGAATGCATCGGCGGATACGCGCCGACCTGGCCGAACGCGTAGAACGCGTCATCGAATCCGCCGCCCGCCGCGCCGAAGCCATCCTCGGCCTGATTGCGAATCCACTCCGCGACGTTGCCGGCCATCTGATGCGCGCCATACGGACTGATGCCGAACGGGCGCGCATCGACGGCCACCGGCGCGTTTCCCGCGAGATTCGCGCGCAGCGTGAGATCCGTATTCACCGCCGCAGTTCCCCACGGCATCATCATGCCCGCCCACGATGCGCCGCCGTCGCGCGCCGCCTTGTCCCACTGATACACCGTGGGCAGCTTCTTGCCCGCCCACTCCGCGTATGCCGCGGCCTCGTACCACGTGATGTCCGCGACCGGATAGTTCGCCTGTCCCTGCGGATACGTTTGTCCCGCCCAACTGCGCGGTCCGGCGAGGTCCGTCGTGTCGTGAAAGCGCGCCATCGCCTGTTCGAACGAAAGCGTCGCGCCATGCTCGTCGACGAACGGATGCTTCCACAGCTCGCGCCGCGCGTAGCCGCCCGCGCGCACGAAGCGCTCGAAGTCGCGATTCGTGACCTCGTACTTGTCGATGAAAAACGGCGCGAGCTCCACGCGCTGTTCGTCCGGCCGCGACCAGCCCGACAAACGATACGAGCCGCCTTGCACCGCGACCATTCCCTCGGGCACCTCCGCGGCTTTCTGCAACTTCACGTGCAGCGGACGAAGCGGCGGCGCGACTTCGAGTCCTTCGACCATGATCGGCGATGCCGACACTGGCCGTTCGACAGATGCGTAGCCATCCTTCGCGAGCGTCAGGACATAGTCGCCGCGTGCGATGCGGTATTTGTTCAGCGGCGTCACGCCGACATCCTCGGCTTGCGTAACGCGTCCGGGCGTGAAGCGCCGCAGCGTCGCGCGCGCGCCGGGCGGATCCGTCTCCACCGTCACCTCGGTCATGCTCTTCTCGATTGCGGCGAGGAGCGCCGGATCGTTGCCGACGATCGGCGTGATTGAGCGCGCGAGATCGACCGCTTCGAAGTAGCGCTGCTCGTCCGCGAGCTTGACCACGGTCGCGATCGACGCACGCGCGGTGCGGATGCGCGACTGCCGCATCCGCCACCACTGCGTCGCCGCGACGGCGATCGCGATCAGGACGATGGCGACGATCACGCGCGCGTAGCTCTTCCTGCGCACCGGAGTCGTGAGCACCTGCGTCGGCAGATCGCCCGAACGGATCTCGTGCGTGTGCGAGTGATGCCGCAGACGCCGCAGCGCGTCGAGCATCTCCTTCGCACTCGCGAATCGCTCGTCGCGATTCTTGGCGAGAGCGCGGCGGACGATCGCCTGCAGCGCCTCGCTCTCTCCGCCTTCCAACGCGAGCGGCGCCGGCTCCTCGGTCAGAATCGCGGCGATGACGCCGCTCGGCGACGACGCCTCGAACGGCCGCCGTCCCGCGAGCATCTCGTACAACACGGCGCCGAGGCTGAAGAGATCGGCGCGGGCGTCGATGGGATCGCCGCGCAACTGCTCCGGCGCCATGTACAGCATCGTGCCCATGACCACGCCCGGCTCCGTGTTCAGCACGCGCGTCGCGGCATCGCCATCGGTCGGGCGATCGAGCAGCTTCGCGAGGCCGAAGTCGAGCACCTTCACGTAGCCGTCCGGACGCAGCATCACGTTCTCCGGCTTGATGTCGCGATGGACGATTCCCGCTTCGTGCGCGTTCGCGAGCGCGGACGCGATCTGAGTCGCGATGTCGAGCGCGTCGTCGACGCTCAGCCGCTCGCGCGCGAGGCGCGCGCGCAGCGTCTCGCCCTGCACGAGCTCCATGGCCATGAAGCGGATGCCGTTCTCGTCGCCGACGTCATAGACGTGCGCGATGTTCGGATGATTGAGCGCGCAGGCCGCGCGTCCTTCCTGCACGAAACGTCGGACGCGCTCATCGTCATCGCGCGCGTTCGTGTCGGGAAGGATCTTCAGCGCGACCGAGCGATCGAGCTGCGTATCGCGCGCGAGGTAGACCTCGCCCATGCCTCCGGAGCCGAGGGAGGAGACGACCTCGTAGCGGCGTACGCGGGTTCCCGCTGCGATCGCCATGATGGGAGCGCGTCGATTGTAGCGCGCGGGCTCGTGTGTGATAGCGTCGCGCGCCGGAAAACGTATGCCGCTCACACGCGATCAAATCGTCCGCCGCGCCGCGCAGGAGCTCCGCGACGGCTTCTACGTCAACCTCGGCATCGGCATGCCGACGCTCGTCGCGAACAACATACCGCCCGGTATGGAAGTCATCCTCCAGTCCGAAAACGGCATCCTCGGCCTCGGTCCGTTTCCGAGCGAAGACGAAGTCGATCCCGATCTCATCAACGCGGGCAAGCAGACGGTGACCGTGCTGCCCGGCGCCGCGTTCTTCTCGAGCGCCGACTCGTTCGCGATGATCCGCGGCGGCAAAGTCGACCTCTCGATCCTCGGCGCGATGCAGATCTCGGCAACGGGCGACATCGCGAATTGGATGGTGCCCGGCGCGATGGTGAAGGGCATGGGCGGCGCGATGGACCTCGTCGCCGGCGCGAAGCGCCTCATCGTGACGATGGAGCACGTCACGAAAAAGGGCGAGAAGAAGATCCTCGAAAAGTGCAACCTGCCGCTGACGGGCGTCGGCGTGGTGAACCGCATCATCACCGACTACTGCGTGCTGGACGTCACGCCGGAAGGCCTGAAACTGATCGAGCTCGCGCCGGACGTGACGCTGGAGCAGGTGCAGGAACTGACCGAGCCGAAGCTGATCGTGGCGGTGTAACTACGACGCCGACTCGGCAGCCGGCACGTTCTCCGGCTTCCGCCTCATATCCAGAAACAGCAACCCGATCCCCACACAGATCGCGCTGTCCGCGACGTTGAACGCGGGCCAGTGGTGGTTGCGCACGTACACGTCGAGGAAATCGACGACGTACCCGAAGCGGAAGCGGTCGAGGAGGTTGCCGATCGCGCCGCCGAGGATGAGGTGCAGTCCGGTTTGCAGCAGGCGGTCCGTGATCGCGGAGCGGAACGCGTACACGACGACGACGCAGAACACGCCGATCGCGCCGATGTTCAGGAGCAGCGGGACGATCTTCGACGTCGCGTTCGCGCCGATCCCGAACGCCGCGCCCGTGTTGCGCACGTGCACGAGCTGGAAGAAGTCGGGGATGATCGGCACCGCCTCGTGCAGGTCGATCCGGCTGACGACGAGCCACTTCGTCCAGAGGTCGAGAAGGATGATGGCGGCCGAGACGGCGAGATAGTGGAAGCGTTTCAAGAAAGGGCTCCTGCTGCTGCAGTCTTCTCTTCGATCAGCCGGTCGAGCTCCGCGCGGACGCGGCCGAGGATCTCATCGTACGTGAACTGCCCGATCGTGTGCTCGCCGCGCTTCAAGTTGACGTAGCTCGGCGCGCACCACATGCCGAGGTCCGCGTCGTCCGTTTCGCCGGGACCGTTCACGCGGCAGCCCATCACCGCGATCGTGATGTCGTGCTCCTTCGCGTACGCCGTCATCTCGCGCACGTTCTGCGCGAGGTCGATGAACGCCTCGTTCTCGACGCGCGAGCACGACGGGCAACTGATGATGTTCAGCCCCTTGTGCTCGAAGCGCGGCACGGAGCGGAAGCGCCCCGACGCGATGTCGTCGAGGATCTGGCGGCCGACCGTGATCTCTTCGCCCTTGCGCTCGAACGGCAGCGTGAGGGACACGCGAATCGTGTCGCCGATGCCGCGCGTCAGAAGCTGCTCGAACGCGATCCGCGTCTTGATGATCCCGTCCGGCGGCATCCCCGCCTCGGTCACTCCGAGGTGAAGCGGGACGTCGGGACGCGCGGCGGCGAAGCGGAGGTTCGCGTCGATGACTTTGTTCGGATCGGAGTCCTTCAGCGACACGCAGTACTGATCGAAGCCGAGGTCGTCGAGGAGGAGGCAGTGGTCGAGGGCGGACTCGATCATCGGCGCGATCGAGTCGGCCTTGTCGTACTTCGCGAGCTTGTCGGGATCGACCGAGCCGGCGTTGACGCCGATGCGCATCGCGCAGCCATGCGCGCGCGCGACGTCGACGAGGTACTTCACCTTGTCCTGCACCGGCTTCTCGCGCTCGAGGTGATAGAGGTGGCCGGGGTTGTAGCGCAGCTTCTGCACGTACGGCGCGACCTTCTCCGCGAGGCGATAGTTCTCCTGCAAATCGATGGAGAGGTTCGCGTTCGGACGCGCGTCGCGGATCTCTTTGAGCGCGGCGACGTCTTTCGGATTGTCGACGGCGATGCGAATGACGTCCGCGCCGGCGGCCTCGAGGAGCTCGACCTGGCGGATCGTGGCGGGGATGTCGACGGTGCGCGTGGCGGTCATCGACTGGACGGCGACGGGGTTCGCGCCGCCGATCTTGACGTTGCCGATGCGGATCTCGCGCGTGGTTCTGGTGCTCACGCGGCTTCCTAACGCGTTGGGAACACAAAGATTCCGCGTATCATGATGTTCCGGTGGCAGAGAGACGCGTCCTGACGGCGCTGCGCGCCGCGGCGATCGTGATCATCGCCACCGGCCTCAACGACGTCTTCGCCGGCGCCCTCCCACGATACGAGCCGCTGTACGCGTACCTAGCCTCGATCGCGGTCGTGGTCTGGCTCGACGGCGTGCTCCTCGGCGCGCTGACCGCGGCGGTGGCGATCGGGTTCTACGCGCTGCTGTTCATGCCGCGCGGCGTGACGCCAACGCCGTTCCTCGCAGGCTTCGGAACGGTTGTGGTGGTGGGCGCGCTGCGCGCGTTGGTGCGCTCGCGGCGACGCGAGCCGGTGCCGGAGATTTTCGCGCGACCGTCGCCGGTGCTGCTTCCGCCGGCGGCTGCGGTCGTCGCGGACAACACGGAGGTGCTGACGGCGATCGATACGCTGCGCGCGGAGCTGCGCGGCGCGGTGTCGGACCTCGCGCGGCTGCACAGCGCAGAGTCGGCGCTGAGCGCGGCGCGCGCGGAGACGGAAGCGTACGCCGCGGAACG
>DATELS010000324.1:0-12091 GCA_035276365.1 Thermoanaerobaculia bacterium | reverse complement strand
GGTGAAGCGGAAGAACGACAGGACCGGCAGCGGGGGCACCGCGATCGTCGATGCGATCGTCAATCTGGACATGGGGTGGATCTATCGACCCCAGGATAAGCCGGGTACAGATTACGGAGTCGACGCGCACCTCGAAGTGACGGACGACGAGGGCGTGGAAACCGGACGCCAGCTCGCGGCGCAGGTGAAGGCAGGACAGTCGTATTTTCGCGAACATACAAATGACGGCTTCATCAATCGCCCAAGCGACCGCCATGTACGCTATTGGAGAGACTACGCGCTGCCCGTCATTCTCATTCTCGTGGACGAGCAAACGCGCGTGGCGTATTGGGCGTTCACGGATCGCGTCGAATCGACCGATGGAGGCGGCTGGAAGCTCGTCATTCCGCGCACGCAGACACTAGGACCGCAAGCGAAAAGCGTGCTTTCGGAAGCGGCGGTCGGCGGAGGAACGGAGCGGACGCGCGCGCGTATCGAGGAACGTCAGCAGGCCGAACATCTGCGGCGGCGCGTAGAGGATCTAGAGGGCCTGATCGCAACGTACATGGCGCAGCTCGCTGCCCGACCCGCCGCCTCCATTGCACCGGCGCCTGCACCGCCGATCGACGTACTCACCCTCACGTTTTCCGAACTGATCGCCTGGACTGATGCGGCGGACTTTGAGACCCAAGGCACCGCGCCCGGCAATCGCACCGCCTACGGCCTTGCCGCCGAGCAGCTCTTCTTCCAGGAATCCATCGAGGAGCACGACGCCGCGAAAGCGGTCACGCTTCTCCTCCTTGCGCATGAGTGGGGGAAGGCAGGGTCGATTTTTCTCTACGGCATCAACCTTACACGTCGGATGCCGCAGGTCGACACACCATCCATCCTTGATTTTCTCGCGGAATCACTGCTCCCGACCGGCATGCCGCTCGACCTGCGGATCATTCTCCGCACGATGCACATCGCGGCGCGCCGGAGACACGGCCGCGGCGTGGATGCATTGCTCGCGGAGCTCGATGCGCTCGTGGCACAGGCGACACCAGTGGAGGGGTACGCGGTCACGGCCGCCGCGTTCTGGGAAGCTCGCGCGACGTCACGCTCCGCACCGGCTCGGGCGATCCGCTATCTGCGCTCGGCGGCGACGCTCCGGCCCGAGGCAAAGGGATTCGGCGGTGGCCCGTTTCCTTCAACGCTCGACGAGACATGGCCTCTCATGCTCGAACTGACCGCCAGCGGCGTTGCCTCACATAACGACCTGGCGGTTTGGCTCGACGCGCTTGACGCAGTTCCCGCGGAGGCGCGTGCGTCATTCGTCGGCGACGAGATGAACGTCGTTACCATCGCGAACCGTTTCTGGCTGGATGAATCAGCGCGTCCCGAGGCTGAGCGCTCCTGGGCGTCCATTCACAACACCCTCGAGCTTCTTGAAACGTGGGGCGCGCAACGGTCTGCGCCGCTTCTCTTCGCCGCTGCGCGGCGGGGACGTATCGTCATCCGCGGAGAGTACGAACATGATCTCGCCACTGCCATCCGACTCGCGACCGATGTGCCTTCGTTCGTACGCGAGCACCCGCACGCAATGTTCCTCGTGAACGAAATCGCGGCGAGCCAGTTCCTCTACGCGGGCGCGCACCTCGAGGCCGTGATCGCATTTCGCGGAGCCCTCGTGACGCGTCCCCCAGGATCGTCCGTCCTCGCAACCGCACTCCTGAAGGCGGCGCAAGCCGCCGCTGCCGCCGACGCGTTGGCCGATGCAGTTCGGTGGGCGCGAGAGGGTGTTGACGCGACGCGTGCGGCCCCGTATCGGGCGTCAACAGATCTCGCCGTCGCGCAGGCGGAGCTTTCGCTCGCGGTCTGGTATGCCGGCGACCGGGAGGCGGCCCTAGACCTGTGGGACGAGACGGCGGAATACATCCTCGCGATCGAGGAGAACACCGCACGCTGGCGCGGTCTCGTCGTCCGCTTTCATTGGGCGAGCGGATACCTCGCAAATACGTATCGTACCGGTGTCGCCCCAACATCCGACGTCGAGGGCCGACCATATGGCGAGCCGCGACCGGGCGCCTTCCTCATCGATCTTACTGCGCAAGCCGACATGTTCACAGACAAGGTCCGCTTTGGTGTCCTGCTCGGCCTCGCGGCCGTGTCGGATCGGCGTCAACGTGACGCGCGCACGCGCTGGTGGATCTATGCGGCGCTCGATCTTGCAACCGAGCGCATTCCTGAGTGGCGCCGAATGATCGCGCTGCTTGCGCTCCCGCACCTCATTACGGACGGGCGCTATCTGGAGGCCGTGGAGTTGGGTCGCGCGATGGTCACTGCGTGGGAATCTGAGGGCCTGTCAAGCGGTGCCGACGGACGCATCGTGGCGATGTCGTTTAGCATTGTTCCGGCGTTCCTTGGCGTCGCGCGCCAGCCCCTGGAGGTTCGGCGAGCGGCGGCACAGGAGCTTCTCGACGCACTTCTCAACGCCGGCGAAACCGACGCAACCGGCATTGCCTGTCGCGAGGTCGTCAAGATCGCGCTCTTGTCTGAGGTGGACCAAGCCGAACGGCACATGGCCCTTCTGTCGATTCGGAACAGCACGACGGCGAAGATTCAGGAGTCGCCGCTCGGGATGCTCTGCGATCTCGCGGTGAGCGTTCTTCCCGGCACAGCGCCCGCGGATGCGCTCGCGCTGCACGCGCGGGCGGTCGCCGAGCTGAAGCCGCGTCTCTCGATTTTTCCGACGATGTACCGGCTCCACGTCGTGCCCTTTTTCCGCGACTACTGGGTAGCGTGCGTAGCCGAGCATCCACAAGCCTTCAACGCCCCTGGCGGCATGGCCGCCGCGCTTGGCGCGATCACAAACGACGATGATGCGCCGAGAGCCATGCTCCTCGTAGTCGCGAATCATCTTCGTCTCCCGTGAATGCGGCAATCACCGCCGCTGTTTCCCTTCCAAATGGCCAGCGCCACGCTTGAGAAGTATCTGCCGCGTTCACGGTGCGAATCGTGTGGCATCGGGACTGTCCGTCCCGTGGATGTGATGAACGGACACGTCGTCTTCCGGTGTTCAGTTCCTAAGTGCTACCTCACGGTACATGCGGAACTCCCGCCACTGTCGAAGAAGCTCATCTACCTAGATACATCCATCGTCTCGAAGATGGCGAAGGCGAAGGCGCGTGGCGAGACTGACGCTCCGGATTTCAAACTGTACGAGGCGCTGCGTCGTGCCAGCGCGCGGAATCTGATTGTGTGTCCGGGCTCCACCATCGTGGAAACGGAGGCGGAGTTCTCCGCTTTGTCGGACACGATCATCGACATGTCCCGGCAATTAAGTGATCCCGGGCTCCACCACGAACTGCAGGTGAAAGAGACGCAGCTCTTCCGCGCGCTCGATCGGTGGCTCGCTAAACAGCCTCCGGAGATGGAGATGGAGCTGGCGCTTTCGTGGCGCGACGCGCTGCAGTCGGACCCGGACGTATGGCATGGCACGTTCAACGTCGTCATGAACATGCGCACGCCCGAAGACTTCGTTGCCTCGGCCCGAGCGGCCAAGACTGCGACGCTTCCGGAGATCGAGGAGATGTACCGCGCGTACGAGCGAGATGCCTTCACGTTCAGGCAGATCGTGGAAGTGGAGGAGCGCGGCTTCCCCGAAGCGGTGCGCATCAATGGGCGCAACATGATCGCGGCGCGGCTCGCCAACACGCAAGGGCTGACGGACAATGTGCACGTGTGGTGGTCGTCGACCTTCGACAAGATCGCCATGATGATTCGCCACCGCACCGATTGCTCGGAAGAAGATGCACTCCGTCGCGCGATCGATTTTCTTGTGAGCCCGCATGCGCGCACCACGCCGTATTCGTACATCGCCGGTCGGCTTCAGGCGCAGTTGGCGATGCTATGTCGGGGTGAGAAGCCGCGCCTCCCCGATGACGGTGACCACTACGACATCGAGCACATGGCCACCTTCGTCCCGTATGTGGACATCTTCATCGCTGACAAATTCTTCGCCGGCATCGCCAATCAGAAAAACTTGCGCATCGGCGACCCTTGGGGAACCGAGGTTCGCTCGCTAGTGCCGAAGGAGATCCCGAGTTTCATCGACTGGCTGGAGAGTCTCGCCGACGGCAATGAGATCGCGCAGCTATCGGAGCGCATCAGCGAATCAATTTGGCAGGGCGGCTTTCACCAAGATTTCGTGGAGCGCATGAAAGCCACCATGCCGGAGGCGTTCGCCGACAAGTCCGAGTAGGGTGGCCCGTACGCGTCCCCGCTCTGCTACGAGTCATGCCCGAAACGGTGTCACTCCGCGACCAACCCCGTCTCGACTGCCTGCGCCTGATCCTGAAAGATCGCCATGGCGGTGAGCATGCGTTTGAAGCCGAGCTTGAGGTAGAACCCGTCCTTGCCGGGTGCGGCGTACAAGATGATCTTGCGGTGGTTCTTCGACAGGTCGCGCAGTCTCACCACGATCTCCTTGCCGAGCCCCTGACCTTGATAGTCGGGATGGACGGCGATGTCGCAGAGGTATGAGCAGTCGATTCCGTCCGCAAGCGCGCGTCCGACGCCGATCAGCCGCCCCGTGTCGTAGACGAAGCAGCGGAACATGCTGTTGGTGAAGACGACCTGCAGATCGGCGGCTTTCTTGTTCCCGAGCGGGGCGACGCGGTAGAGGTTCGACAGCTCCTCCCAGTCGACTGCATCAAGCGAATCCGTCCACTCAAGCGCCACGATTGCCTCCTCGGGAGCGGGCGGTCGGAGCCCGCCCCCGGTTCAGCGAAGATTACACGCCCGTCGGATCGCTGCCGAGCGCGCGGAAGACGTCCACGGTGGCCGTGCGGTGTGCCGCGATGCTGTCGATCCTCGCGATTTCCGCACGGAGTGCAGCGCGACGAGCGTCGAGGTACTCGAAGTAGCCGCTCACGCCCTCCTCATAGCGCGCTTGCACGAGCTCTGCGGCGATGCGCGCGTTCCGCACCTGCAGATCCGTCGCTCCGAGCGATTCCTGCGCGGCGGCGAAGCCGCTGAAGGCGTTCTCGGTGTCTTCGAGCGCCCGCAGCACGGTGCGCTCGTACGCGGCCAGCGCGCCCTCCGCTTCGGCGCGTTCGCGCCTAATCTGAGCACGCACGCGGCCGAGGTCGAAGATGCCCCACGAAAGCGTCGGCCCGACCGACCACGATTCACCGGATGCGGCACCGAGGTCGCCGAAGGTTCCGGCGACGAGGCCGAAGAATCCACCAGCGTTGAGCTGCGGGAAGAGGCCTGCGGACGCAACGCCGATGTCGGACGTCTGCGCGGCCAGGACGCGCTCCGCCGCATGAACGTCGGGACGCCGTTGCAGCAGCGCGGCTGGATCGCCGATGGCAATCGGACGCAATGACAGCGCCGTTGCCGTTTCTGAGGCGGGGGGGTGCCACTGTCCTGGAGTCGCGCCAATCAGAACGGCCAGCGCATTCCGCAACACGCGCATGTTGTGATGCTCGTTCGTGACCGCGAGCATATCTTCGGCAAGGACGGTACGGGCACGCGCCAGATCCGCTCCGTCGGCCACTCCCTCCTCCACACGGGTTTCGATGATCTTCACCACTTCAACCTGATCGACGCGATACCGCTCGAGCAGCGCGATGCGCTCTTCGGATCCCCGCATCTGGAAGTACGTCCGCACGACTTCGGCGACGATCACGACGCGCGTCTGCGAGAGAAGCGCTTCGGCAGCACCGACTTCCGCTTCAGCGCCGCGCCGGAGGTTGCGGATGCGGCCGAAGAGATCGATCTCCCAGCCGATGTCGATGGCCGCGGACGCCGACCTGCTCCGCTCGCGGGCGACGCTCTGGTGCGTGTTCGCGACTGCGACGCCGCCCGTAGGCAACGGCGCCTGCCGCACTTCGGAACGGATGGCACGAGCTGCTTCGACACGTGTGGCCGCTTCGCGTACATCGAGGTTCGCGCGCAGCGCCGCTTCCACGAGATGCGTCAGCACCGGGTCTTCAAATCGGGTCCACCACATCGGCTCCGCGACCGCTACCGGCTGGAGGGCGGCAGCCTGAGTCCCGAACGACGGCGCCGTATCGGTGGCCGGAGGGGTGTACTTGCCGCCTACGGATGCGCAGGCGGCGAGAGTCAGGAACGAAAGGGAGAGAACGAGATTACGCAGCATGAGCCACCTCCTGCGCGACGGCCTTCGCAACAGTGGCGACCGGCCGCGACGCGCGACGACGAATCAGGTAGTAGAAGAGAGGAGTGAGAAACAGTCCAAACAGCGTGACGCCGAGCATTCCGGCGAAGACCGCCACACCCATTGCCCGGCGCATCTCGGCGCCGGCGCCGCTGGCGAGAATGAGCGGCACCACACCGATGATGAAGGCGAGCGAAGTCATGATGATCGGCCGCAAGCGCAGGCGTGCGGCTTCGAGAACGGCTTCCTTCGCGCTGCGACCTTCCTCCTCGAGGTGCTTCGCGAACTCGACGATGAGAATCGCGTTTTTCGTTGCGAGTCCGACCAGCACGATGAAGCCGATCTGCGTGAAGATGTTGTTGTCACCGCCGGTAATCCAGACGCCGAAGAGCGCGGAGAGCAGCACGGTCGGGACGACGAGCATGACCGCGAACGGCAGGGAGAAGCTGTTGTACTGCGCGGCCAGAATCAGGAACGCCAGCAGCACTGCGATGGGGAACACGAGCAGACCCGCATTGCCCTCTTTCTTCTGCTGGTAGGTGAGGTCGGTCCATTCGTAGGTGAAGCCCGGCGGCAGGTGTTTCTTTGCCAGCTCCTCCATCGCGGCGACGGCCTGACCGGAGCTCACGCCCGGTGCCGGAGCGCCGGTGATATCAGCGGCCGGATAGGCGTTGTAGCGAACGACCGGGTCAGGTCCGGAATCGGGACGAACCGTGGCCAGCGCACCGACCGGAACCATCGCACCGGCGGCGTTGCGCGTGTAGAGGCGGCTGATCGCGTCGAGATCCTGACGGAACGGCGCGTCGGCCTGCATGTTCACCTGATAGGTGCGGCCGAGGAAGTTGAAGTCATTCACGTAAACAGACCCGAGGTAGACCTGCAGCGTCTCGTAAAGATCGCCGAGGGCCACCCCCTGCATCTTCGCCTTCACGCGGTCCACATCGACATACGCCTGCGGCACATCGACCTGATAGCTGGAGAAGAGACCGGCCACGCGCTTGTCCTGCGAGGCCGCGGCGGTGAGCTTCTGCGTCGCGTCGAGCAGCGCCGCGTAACCCTGCCCGGAACGATCCTGCACCTGCATCTTGAACCCGCCGGTGGCGCCGAGGCCCGGGACAGGCGGCGGCGGGAAGACAGCGGTGAAGCCTTCGTCGATGCTCATGAGCTTTTGGTTGAGCGCACCGGCGATGGCGTTGGCCGACAGCTCCTCGCTCGTGCGCTCCTCGAACGGATCGAGCATCACGAACATGATCGCGGCGTTCGGCACGGTGGCGAACCCGTTGATCGACAGGCCCGCAAAGCCGACGACGTCGTGGACGCCCGGCTGCTTCAGCGCTTCGTCCGTCATCCGACGCAGTACGCCTTCGGTGCGATCGAGCGACGCGCCGCTCGGGAGCTGCGCGATGCCGACGAGGTAGTACTTGTCCTGCGCGGGAACGAAGCCGCTCGCCGTCTTGCGAAAACCGAAGAGGGTCAGGCCGATCAGTCCCGCGAAGACGAATAGCGCGATGGCGCTTTTGCGCAGCACACCGCCGACGCCGAGGACGTAGCGCTTGCTGCTGCGATCGAAGAAGCGGTTGAACGCGCCGAAGAACTTCCCGAAGACGCGATCGATGCCGCGCTGCAGAGCGTCCGCTTTCACGCCGTGCGGCTTGAGGAGCACCGCAGCGAGCGCCGGGGAGAGCGTGAGCGAGTTGATCGCCGACAACACCGTCGAGATGGCGATGGTCAGTGCGAACTGGCGATAGAACTGGCCGGTGAGACCGCTGAGGAACGCGGTCGGCACGAACACCGCCGCGAGCACCGAGGTGATGGCGATGATCGGGCCGGTCACTTCCTGCATCGCCGCGACGGCCGCATCGCGCGGGGACTTGCCGCGGCCGAGGTGACGCTCGACGTTCTCGACGACGACGATCGCGTCATCGACGACGATCCCGATCGAGAGCACGAGGCCGAACAGCGACAGCGTGTTGAGGCTGAACCCGAGCTGGTGCATCACCGCGAACGTGCCGATGAGCGAGACCGGCACCGCGGCCACGGGGATGATCGACGCGCGCCAGCTCTGCAGGAACAGCAGCACGACGATGACAACGAGGATGATGGCCTCGAAGAGCGTTTTGATGACGTTCTTGATCGAGGCGCGAACGAAAATGGTCGGGTCGTACGCGATCTTGTATTCGATGCCGTCCGGGTACTTGTGCGCGGCCAGCGTGGCGCGCACGGCGTCCGAGACGGCGATCGCGCTCGCGTCGGCGCTCTGGAAGATCTGGATGCCGACGGCCGGCTTGTTGTTCAGCAGACTGCGGAGCGAGTACTGGTTTGCGCCGAGCTCGATGCGAGCCACGTCGCGCAGACGCACGATCTCGCCGCGCTCGCCGACCTTGACGACGACGTCGCCGAACTCCTCCGGGTTCTTCAGACGGCCCTGTGCGTTGACGGCCACCTGAAACGGTGCGGCGGCGATCGTCCTGGCGCGGCCGGCGATCTCGGTCGGCTGTCCGAGCACACCCGCGGCGACCTGCACGTTCTGCTCGCGCAGCGCGCGGAGCACGTCCGTCGCCGTCATCTGACGCGCGGAGACTTTGTCGGGGTCGAGCCAGATGCGCAGGCTGTACTCCCCCGCGCCCCACACGGCGACTTCATCGACGCCTTCGAGCTTCGCCAACTCGTCTTTGAGCTGGAGCATTGCGTAGTTGTGGACGTGTACGAGGTCGTAGCGGTCGTCCGGAGAGGTGAGGTGAATGACCATCAGCATGTCGGGCGAGGTCTTCTGCGTCACGACACCGATGCGCTGCACTTCGACGGGCAGACGCGGCACGGCGCGGGAGACGCGGTTCTGCACTTCGACCTGCGCCATTTCGGGATCGATTCCCTGCGCAAACGTGACGGTGAGCGTCATGCGTCCGTCGCTGGTGGCCTGAGACGACATGTACTGCATGCCGTTCATGCCGTTGATCTCCTGCTCGAGAGGAGCGGCGACGGTCTCGGCGATGGTTTTCGGATTCGCGCCGGGATACATCGCCCGCACCTGCACGGTGGGCGGCATGACGGTCGGGTATTCGGTGAGCGGGAGCAACTTCACGGTGAGCAGTCCCGCAATCACGATGAGGATTGAGAGGACGCCCGCGAAGATCGGACGATCGATGAAGAATTTTGCGAAGCGCATGGGATCAACCTTCCTTCTCCATCGCGACGACATTCGGCGCGACGGGTGTGCCTGGACGGAGGCGGAACAGTCCGTTGATGACGATCTTGTCGGTGGCGGTGAGGCCGCTCTTGATGACGCGCAGGTCGCCTTCGCGCGCTCCGAGCGTGACGGCGCGGTACTGCAGCGTGTTCTTCTCATCGACGACGAGCACGAAGCGCTGGCCCTGATCGGCACCGATCGCTTCATCGCGCACGAGGACCGCGTTCTTCTCTTCGCCGAGGGTCAGCGTCGCGGTGCCGTACATACCGGGAATCACCTTGCCGTTCGGGTTCTGGAGCTTCGCGCGGATGCGGAGCGTGCCGGTGCCGCGACCGATCTCGTTCTCGACGAACGCGACCTGAGCGGGCATGCCGTTGAAGTTGACGCGCCACTGGCCGCGCGTTTTGCCGAGCTGCGAGGTGAGGGTGTTCTCATCGACATCGAAGCGGACATAGACGGGGTCGATCGAGACGACGACGCCGAGGCGCGTCTCCGGCGACACGAGATTGCCGCGCGTGATTTCGGCGCGACCGATGCGGCCGGAGATCGGCGAACGCACTTCGGTGAACGAGAGGTTGAGACGCGCACGTTCGACGGCGGCGCGGGCGGCGGCGACGCGTGCCGATGCGACGCTGGCCGATGCGACGCGGCGATCGGCGTCTTCCTGCGAGATGGCCTTCTTCTCGACGAGCCTCGCGGCACGCTCACCTTCGCGCACGGTCGCTTCAGCGTCGGCTTTCGCCTGCGTCAGCGCAGCTTCGGCCTCGGCGAGTGCGGCGGCGTAAGGTCTCTGGTCGATGCGGAACAGCACCTGGCCGCGCGAGACGATGGCGCCTTCGGTGAAGTTGACGGCGTCGAGGGATCCGGACACCTGCGGGCGTAACTCCACGCGCTCGATCGCTTCGACCTGCGCCGGATACGACTGCGTGATGGCGACGTTGCGAATGACCGGCGCGGCGACGATGGCGGGAGAGGCCTTCGCGGCCGCCGCCTCCTGCGCGTTGACGGTATCGGGGGAGCACGCGCTGAACGACAGCGCGGCGGTAATCAGCAGAGCAACGACTGCGAGTTTGTTCATTTCGACTTCCTCCTGCACCGGCAAACGCAGCCCCGGTGGGCGTCTTACAGTCGTCGGCAACGGGAACATCTTGGTGGTCGTCCTGTCGCGTGATGCCGTGGCGCTGCTGGCAGCCGCCACACGCACGTGCGCCCACGTCCTGAAGCGCGGCACATCACCACCGCATGTTCTGAGCAGGAAAATGCGAGCTTGCGTGGGACGTCGATTCGGGGGGCAGGCAGAGCGAGGAGCTGCTGGCGGAGAGGTGATCCTGGCGGCGCAACGCGACGGCATACTCATGTGCCGCCTGATGTTTACCGTGCAATGGGTCGAGCAAGTCGGCGCAAGAAGAATCGCGGCAAGAAGCCGCAGGGCGTGAAGGTGGATGAGGTCTTCAACGCCGGCCCGTTCACCGTCCGCCGCGCAGGCCGGTACACGGAGATCGTCTCCAATTGGCCTGCCGGAGAGCACGAGAAGATGTTGCAGCGGGCGCGAGCCGAGCGCCCGAAGCTCAAGACCGCGATCGACGAGGACATCAAGCGGCTCGCCGAGCTCCTCGGAACTTACGATCCGATCCCGCTGATCGGCGCTCTGTACCTTCAGAATGGTGTGTTCGATGCGGAGGAGTACTCGGAGCCATCACACGAAGGCGTCGAGGCCTACGTCGAGTACCTGCAGAGTCTCGCCCTGGCGGTCCCGCAGATGGGAACCGCGCCGCCTGATCGGAAGGAGGGTCTAGAGGCCAGCAGTCTGGTGAAACGGATCTTTGAGAACTACGAGTGGTATCTGCACCTCGAGTTCACCGACGCGAAGCGGAAGGACTGGGAGTATCAGATTCGCTTCATGCTACTGATGCGGTTCCTCAAGCTTCGTGGCTCTTCGTATGAGCAGCATCAGCGCGAATTGATCCTTGAGCTTTTCGGCGAACATGATGAATTTCTCGCGCAACGCGTTGGCCTGACGGCGGCGCAGATCATGGCCGCGACCGACGAAGTCGAGCGTCAGTTTGTCGATGCAATGAATGCGCAGCTCGAAGGAATGATGAAGGCGCGGGAACTTCATCGTCGATTCTTTTCGCAACCGGATATCACCGCAGCGAACTTCATCCCTCGGTCTCGCGAGTTCGGCGAGCGGATCGATTCTGCTGATCGAGAGATCATCAAGCGGGGATTCACCACTGATCCAACGAAGATCCAGCCGAATGCCGACCTACCAACGTCGTTGCTTGATCGGCTCTCTGCAGGCGAAGGTGAGAACCGTCCATTTCTGGAGGACGAGAAATCGAATGGATGGCCTGTTGCGGACAGCGTGATCTACCGGAAACCGCTCATTCGCAGAGGAGATCAGTATTACTGCCCGAATCCCGTTCTGCTTTTCCGGAAGCTCGACCGGATCATCGAGTCATGGATTCGCGAAGACCCGGCTTACTACGGCGACAAGTTCGCGAAGAAGCGAGGCAAGCTCGTTGAGCGAAAGGCCGTTGACTACTTCAACAAGCTGCTGCCCGGCGGCAGCTACCACTCAAATCTCTACTACTCAGCCCCGGCTACCGATGGAAAAGTCGAACGATTCGAGACGGACGGCATCATCACCTGGGATCGCGCGCTTCTGATTGTCGAATCGAAAGCCGCGGGTATCGATGTGCCGGCACGTCGCGGTGCGCTATCCGGCCTTCGAGAAGCGCTTAAGGAAATCGTCCGCA
>DATELS010000323.1:0-3338 GCA_035276365.1 Thermoanaerobaculia bacterium | reverse complement strand
TCGCCGGACTGGTCGTCGTCGGCTACGCGCTCTATCAACTCTGGGCGGCGTGGGACAAGAACCTCGCGAAGCGCATCTCGATCGGCGAGATCGACTCGAGCGTGCGCAAGCCTGTGGTCGTGATCTCGCGCATCGGCATCGGCGCGCGCGGTCTCGTCTTCCTCGTCATCGGCGCCTCGCTCGTCGCTGCCGCGTGGCGGCACAATCCGAACGAGGCGCACAGCACGTCCGGCGCGCTGCAGCAGTGGCCGTACATCGGCATCGGGCTGATCGCGTACGGCGTGTACGCACTCGTGAACGCGCGCTACCGCCGCATCTCCGCCTAAGACTTCGGCACGTGCACGCTGTACGTGGCGATGCGCTGCGCGTTGCCGTACAACACGATTTGATAGTCGCCCGCGGGCAACACCGCGCGCGGCACGACGAGCGTGAACGCCTCTTCCGCGGGCGGCCCGGCGTCGCGCTTCCAGAGCACCTTCGCGTTGTTGTCGACGATCTCGATGCGATACGACGCGAAGTGCTGCTCGCTGATGATCGGCGTGACGAGGACGAAGGAGTCGCCGTCCGCGGGGAGCGTCGTCGCCTCGGCGCTGCCGCGGCTGCCGTCCGGCAGGAGCACCCGCGCCTGCGCGGTGATGCGCGGCTGGTCGAGATCGCGTCGCGCCTGCCAGTACAGTCCCGCGAAGACGATCGCGATCGCGGCCGCGACCGCGGCCATCCACGGGAACTGCACGACGCGATGCTCCTCCTCGGGGAAACCGTTCGCGACCGCACGCGCAAGCTCGGGATACTGCACAAGCAGCGCGCGCACGCGCTCCTCGTCCGCCTCCGACAACTCGCCGCGTCGATACGCGAGCATTTCCTCGACCGTCGGCGGCTCGTCGTCGCCATCGTGCGCGGTCAGCGCGTCATGAATGTTCTGCCAGTTCGTGTTCATCGTTCCTCCGGAAGGGGTTCGCCGAGGCGGGCGCTGAGGAGTTTTTTTGCATCGCGGATGCGCGACTTCACCGCATCCATGCTGATGCGCAGCGCGCCGGCGATCTCGTCGTACTGCAGCCCGTCCAACCACAACTTCAAACACTGCCTCTGCGCCCCGGACAACTCTTCGATCGCGTCATGAAGCTGCTTCCTGCGAAGCGCCTCGTGTTGCTGGTCCGCGAAATCCGCGGCTCTCGGTGCTTCTAACTGTTCATGGATCTCCGGATCGTCGACGTCGACCAGCTTCGCGGAGCGTTTGGCCGTCTTCGCCGCGCGCACCCAGTTGCGGAGCACGTTGAGCGCGACCATCTCGAGAAACGCCCACTCCGCCTCGCCGCGATAACGATCCATGCCTTCAAAGAAGCGCTTGAACGTGTCCTGCGCGAGATCCTGCGACTCCGCGTCCGAGACGCCGCAGCCGCGGAAGTACCGGAACACGCGGCCGAAATACTTGCGGTACATCGCCTCGAAACGTTCGTTCCGGCCCATCATTCTTCAATCCTGTCCGCGCAAAACGCGTATCTTAACGAGCGCTTGCGACGATCCGCGGTCCTGGCAATCACACTGTGCGGCTACGCGTTTGCGTGCTCACCGAGAGAAGACACGAAACCGGCGGATGTGTGGCCGCGCACGGTGCAAGGGCGCCTGAGCACGGCGTCGCAATGGCAGCGTTCCCAGCCGCCAAGCGCGAGCACCGGACGCTGCGAGAAGACGATCGCGACGCACGCGGATGCGCTGCAATTGCTGACGACGGAGCCGGCGTGCATCGACGTCGTGATCGAGGCGCTGGAGCGCCGCTTCTCGCGCACGAGCGCGGAGGCGACGAGCGATCTCTCCGTGGCGTATTTCGCGCACGGCGATTTTCTCGGCGCGTTTGAGGCCGCGGAACGCGCGGTGCGGATGAAGCCGCAGCTTCCGGCCGCGTTGTTCAATCGCGCGCTGGCGGAGGAGGCTCTCGGACTCTTCGATGAGGCGCTCGTGTCGTGGAGCGCGTTGTCGATCGGGAGCGATGGTTGGGCGCAGGAGGCGCGCACGCATCGCGATCATCTGCGAAGGCTTCTCGCGAATGACGCGATGCGGCAATGGAATGCGGCACGCGAAAAACTTCCGGCGATTCTCCGCGCACGCGATGAACAGACGCTGGTCAGCATCATTGCGCGCCATCCCGCGGCGACGCAGCGCTATTTCGAGGAGGAACTGCTTCCGCTGCATTGGGACGACGCCGTGTTCATGGGCACGGTATGGAGCCGCGTGACGCGCGATCCGTTTTGTGCGGACGTCGTGCGCGCACACGATCCTCACGAGCTCGATGAACTGCGCAACGGCTTCCTCGCATTCAGCGCCGCGCGCGCGGCACAGGAGGCGGCCGACTTTGCCAAAGCGAACGCGCAATACGCGATCGCCAGTCACACGCTCGCGGGAAACCCGCTGCGTTTGCTCGCGGACGTCGGGAAAGCGCTCGGCGATCCCGAAATCCCCGCTTCACTCGAACGCGAAATCGCGAGTGCTCCTTATCCCAATGTGCGCGCGCGCATGGAGGCCACGCGCGTCTATCTCCTGCAGCGGCGCGGACGACTCATCGAAGCATTGCCGGTGTTCGATCGCGCCATCGCGGCGTACGCGTCACTGCACGATCTCGAAAACGTGGCGGCGATGCGCGGCTCGCGCGGAACGGTGCTGTCGGAGGTTGGCGATAACGAGCGCGCATGGCACGAGGCGCTTGAGGCCGTGCGCGCCGCCACCGAGGTCTCCCAACTCCGCCTCCGCCACCGCGTCCTCGGCGGCGCCGCGAAGGCCGCGCTTGCGCTCGATCATCCCGTGGCCGCGCTCGCGTATCAAAACGCCGCGCGCGAGCTCTTTCGCACGGAGCTGTTTCACACGCCGCCCGAGCGGCTCGATCGCATCCGCCAGCTTCAGGTGAATCTCGCCGTCGTCTATCGAGCGCGCGCGACGATCAATCTCGCGCTCGATGACGTCAACGCGGCGCGCGCCGATCTCGACGAGGCCCGGCGCCTCGCGCAGCGCGAGTCAGACGCCACGTCGACGCGCCTGCTGCAGGCGCGCGTGGCCGAGGTGCGCGGCCGCGCGTTGCTGCGCGAGGATCCGTTGCGCGCCGCGCAGGCGTTCAGCGAGGCACTACAGCTCTCGACGCAGGACGAGTTCCTGACCTTCCGCGCGTCGCTATTCGCGCAGCGCGCCGGTGCATGGCGGCAGGCGAAGCGGCTGCGCGAGTTCGAAGAGGATTTGAAGAGCGCGCTCGCCGAGCTGGATGCCGAAGAGCGACTGACGCTGACGAATCGGACGTTGGGACAGGCGGAGCGCGAGTGGAGTCCGTATTTTTCGCGGTTCCAGGAAACGTA
>DATELS010000322.1:0-3404 GCA_035276365.1 Thermoanaerobaculia bacterium | reverse complement strand
GATCGCGCCGTGCATCAACCGCGCGTATGCGAACGCGGTGCGATACAGCGAGAGAAAAAACGCCGGCACGCCGCAGCCGTCGACGGCGATGGGGATCTCTTCCGGCTCGACGTCCGCGAAATCCGCGAGCGTCGCGCGCATGAGCACCTGCAGCGGATGTTCCGCATCGATATAGCGCGCGGACGGCACGTCCATCACCTGCGTCGCGAGGAGCATCCCCGCGTGTTTGCCCGAGCAGTTGTTGTGCAGCGCCGACGGCGCCTCGCCGCTCGCGCGCAGGTCGGCGGCCGACTTGTCGTCGTACGGCTCGTGCGCGGCGCAGAGGAGATCCTCTTCATCGAGCTCGCCTTTGCGCAGCAAAGCGGCGGCGGTGGCGACGTGCACCGGCTCGCCGCCGTGCGACGCGCACGTCAGCGCGATCTCCTCGCCCGTCAGCTCGAACTCTTCGAGGCCGCCGTATTCGAGGAGCGGAATCGCCTGAAACGGTTTCGCCGCGGAGCGGAGGCATGTGCGCGTTGCGGGATCGCCGATGAATGCGACGAGCCGGCCGTGCGAGTCGACGACTGCGATCGAGCCGCGATGCACCGACTCCACGTGCGCGCCGCGGTAGACCGACGTCAGGATCGTCACGCGTGCGAGTTTAACGTGGACGCGCATGCGCGCAGGTCCGTATTGAGTGCAATGCGCGCGACCGCCGCCATCGTTCTGTGCTTCCTCCTCCTCGCGCCGTCCGCGTCGGCCTCGTGCGACAAAAATCCGGCGTACTCGTCGTTCCTCGTCGAGCATGACTGCGACTACACGCGGCCGTGTCTCGAAGATCAGGCGAACACGCTGCATCTCCGGGTCGACACGGCGTGCTATCCATGGTGGCGGCCGTGCGCATCATTCGCGTTCGGCGTGTGCGACTTCGTCGAGTGGGACTTCGGCGACGGCACCTCCACCATCGTGCAAGGCTCGCCCTCGGTCACGCATGTCTGGCAGGCGCCGGGCTACTACTCCGTGAGCGCGCGCGTGCGCAACGCGAACGGCGAGCAGGGCGCGTGGATGGCGTTCACGATCGTGCGCCGTCCGCCCGCGCTCGTGCATTGGGAGCAGGAGCTCTACACCGCGAACGAAAACGATCCGGACGTGACGCTCACGCTCGTGCGCGAAGGCGACGTCTCGCGCGCGGTGACGGTGCTCTTCTGCGCCGGGACCGGCGCCGCGCAGGGCGAGGAGTGGGACCGCAACGTCGAGCATGTGTGGGACCGTCCGGTGACGATCCCCGCGGGCGTGACGTCGGTGCCCGTCAAGCTGCGACTCCGCAACGATGACATCTATCGCGGCGAGGAGCGCTACAGCGCCTTCGTCTACGACTACAGCGGCGAGACGCTGATGCCGACCGTGAGCACGCTCGCGCACACGGAGTTGCGCGTGCTCGACGATGAGAAGGGTCCGACGCTCAGCGTGCACGACATGACGGTCGAGGAAGGCGACAGCGGCGCGGCGATCATCAGCATCCCGCACGAGCTCTCGCAGCCGCTCGCGCAGGACCTCATCCTGTGGTGGCAGATCGGCACCGGCACCGCGACGCGCGGCGTCGACTGGAACACGCCGACCGGCGGCGACTACTACGTCAATCAGTACCTCAAAGCCGGCGACACCCGCACCGACCTCCACCTCGAAATCCTCGGCGACCGCCAGGCGGAAGACGACGAGACGATCGTCGTGCGTCTCGCGGATCCGATGGGACCGCCGGTCACGCTCAATCAGCCGACGGTCACCGTCACGATTCACGACGACGATCTGTACGAACTGAAATCCGAAAAGAGCGAGGTCACGCCGGGCGACAGCGTGCCGATCACGGTGAGCGTCGTGAAGGCGCAGCCGGCCGCGACGACCGCGCGCATCGAGTCGTCGGATCCGACTGTGCTTGCGGTGCCGTCGACCGTGACGATTCCCGCGGGCGCGCTGTCGGCGACGTTCGAGGCGCGCGCGATCAACGTCGGCACCGCGACCGTGAAGGCGACGTTCGATGACGGAGAGTTCGTCGATACGACGATCATCTCGACGCTGCGTGCGAACTTGAGTCTCTCGTTCCCCGATCGCGTGCAGCAGGGGAGCATCGTGCGCGCGAGCATCACCACCGATCCGCCGGTGCCCGCGGTTGTCTCGCTCGCGATCGAGCCCGCGGGATTCGCGCTCGTCCCGGCGACGATCGCGCTCGACGCGAATGGCACCGGCGAGTTCGACGTCGAGATGGTGAAGGCGGGGCGGATGACGCTCGTCGCGACGCTGCCGCCGCAGTATGGCGGCACGAAGCAGCGACTCGACTTCACGTCTGTCAACAACGCGCCGCCGGTGATCACGAGTCTCCTGCCCGACGTCGGCGTGACGATCGGCGGCACGCCGGTGACGGTGATCGGCGGCGACTTTCTGCAGGACCAGTGCGTCGTCGCGTTCGACGACGTCGAAGTCGAGACGCGCTGGCGCGCGCGCACGATGCTGATCGCGAAGGCGCCGCCGCACGCGCCGGGCACGGTGAGCGTCTCCGTGCGCTGCGGCACGGGGACGACGAAGAAGGAGAACGCCTTCCGCTACGTGCCGACGAAGCGCCGCGCCGCGGGCTGACCTAACTCGCCCGCGCGGGTGTTCCGCTCTCCGCCGACACCGCCTCGTCTTCCGTGTTGTAGATCTTGAACACGGCGTCGAGCTTCGCGAGCTTGAGGAGCTTCTGGATGCGCTCCGAGGGGTTGACGAGGATCAGCTTGCGGTTCTGGTTCGTGAACTTGCCGAGGTAGCCGACCAGCTCACCGATGCCGGTGGAGTCGATGTAGTCGATCTTCGTGAAGTCGATGATCACGTTCGTGCTCTCGTTCTTGAGCACGTTCTCCAGCGCCGACGAGAAAAACTCCGCGCTCTCGCCGAGCTTGATGAGACCCTCTACGTAGAGAATCGTGAAGTTATCGAGATGCTTCTTTTCTACGATCACACAGCCTCCAGCCGAATCATAGTCGGCCTAGCAAACGTACTGCCACCACGCCATTCATGCCGCCGAAGCCGAAGGAGTTGGAAAGGAACGCCGACACGCGCGCGGGACGCGGCTCGTTCGGGACGTAATCGAGATCGCACTCGGGATCGGGCGTCGTGAGGTTGATCGTCGGCGGAAGAAAGCCGTCCCGCAGCGCGAGAAGCGACGACGCGAGCTCGATCGATCCCGAGGCGCCCATGGCGTGTCCGTGCAGCGACTTCGTGGAGCTGACTGGAGGCGCCTTCTCACCAAAGACGGTGTGGATGGCCGCGGTCTCCGTCGCGTCGTTCGCGCGCGTGCCCGTGCCATGCGCGTTGATGTAGCCGATGTCCTCCGGCGCCAGCTTCGCGTCGCGCAGCGCGATGGCCATCGCGCGCGCGGCGCCGTCGGCCGA
>DATELS010000321.1:0-2216 GCA_035276365.1 Thermoanaerobaculia bacterium | reverse complement strand
GATCGGCACCGACAGCGTCGGCGCCGCGCTCATCGGCACGATCATGGGCTCCGTGCTCTTTCGACTGATCATCGCGCTCGCGCTGCGATGGGGACTCAATCCGAACGATCTCAAACTCGTCACGGCACTCTTCGTCTTCGGCGCGCTCGTGCTGCCGATGCTCATGCGCAAGTTGAAAGTGAGGCGGCATGCTGCAGCTTCATGAAGTGCGCAAGACGTTCTTCGAAGGCACGCCGAACGAAGTGCGCGCGCTGCGCGGCGTGTCGCTGCAGATCGACGAAGGCTCGTTCGTCATCGTCATCGGCACGAACGGCTCGGGCAAGTCGACGCTGCTGAACGCGGTCGCGGGCACCTTCATCGTCGACCGCGGCTCGATTCGCATCGCCGGCAAGGACATCACGCGTTGGCCCGAGCATCGACGCGCGTCGATGATCGGACGCGTATTTCAGAATCCGTTCAGCGGAACCGCGCCGTCGATGACGATCGCCGAGAATCTCGCGCTCGCCGCGCGCCGCGGTCTCTCGCACGGACTCGGCCCGCTGCTTCCCGCGCGCATCCAGAAAGAGCTGCGCGATCGCGTGGCCACGCTGAACATGCAGCTCGAGTCGCGCATGCACAATCCGATCGGCACGCTCTCCGGCGGCCAACGTCAGGCGCTCACACTGCTCATGGCCACGTGGCGCCGTCCCGATCTGCTGCTGCTCGACGAGCACACCGCCGCGCTCGATCCGAAGAGCGCGGATCAGATCGTGCGCCTCACGGAACAGATCGTGTCGCAGCACAAGCTGACGACGCTGATGGTCACGCACTCGATGCAGCAGGCCGCGACCCTCGGCGACCGCATCGTGATGATGAATCAGGGCAGCGTGTACGCGGATTACTCGGGCGCCCATCGCCGCCACATTCGCGCCGAAGATCTCATTCGAAGGTTCGACGAGATCCGCCGCGACGAGCGGCTCGACGCCTCGGCCGCGGAGCTGCTGCGCGACGCGTACGTGTAGCGCGCCTCACACCGGCAGCCGCACTTCGATGCGCGCGCCGCCGTCCTTTTCGTTGCGCGCGATCACTTCGCCGCCGTGCTCGTTCACGATCTTTTGCACGATGGCGAGTCCGAGGCCGCTGCCGCCGCGGCGGCGGGTAAAGAAGGGCTCGAAGAGATGTGGTACATCCTCGGGACGAAATCCGGAGCCGTGGTCGGAAACACTCACGATGACCGCGCCGTCTTCGCGCCGCGCGTCGATCTTCACCGCGTCGCCCTCGGGCGAAAAGTCGACCGCGTTCTCGATCACGTTCTTGAGGACTTGCAGCATGCGATCGGGATCGATGGCAATCGCGGGAAGCGGCTCCGCGATCTGCGTTTCGATGCGCACGCTCTTTTCGTTTGCGCCCTGCGTGCAGACGCGCAGCGCCTCGGCGATCACCGGCTCCAGCGGTTGCACGTTGCGCGCGAGCGGCCGCACCGTACCGTACTGCAGCAGATCGTTCATCAGGCGCGTCAGCCGCGCGACGTCGCGCCGCAGCGTCGTCATGTACTCCGCCTGCTCGGGACTCGTTCCGAACTCGGCCTCGAACGCGTCGAGCGTCGCGCTGATGCCGAAGAGCGGATTGCGCACCTCGTGCGCGACGCCGGCGACGAGGCTTCCGATCGCCGACATCCACTCGCTCAGCCGCAACTGCTCCTCCATCTTCTTGCGCTGCGTGATGTCGCGCGAGACGAGCATCACCTGCCGCTCGCCTCCGATCTCGACGAGGCGCATGCTGATCTCGACCCAGAACGTGTGGCCGTCCTTGTGTCGCACGTGCCATTCGTACAACGACGCGTGCGGCGGCGCGTGCAGAATCAGCTCCGCGGCCTTGTCCGCGTCGTATCCGTTCTCGCCGGAGCTCAAGCCGCCCGGAGCAACCTGCATGAGCTCCTCGTTCGTGTAGCCGAACATCTCGCGCGCGCGGCGGTTCGCGTTGATCAGCGCGCCCGTCTCCGGATGGCGGACGATGATCGCGTCGTTCACGGCCTCGAACGTCGAGAGGAAACGATCTTCGCTCTCCGCGCGCCGCGCCATCTCCGAGAGCAACTCGACGTGACGCACATCGAGTTGATGCACCATCGCCTCGATCGAGTGCCGCAGGTTTGTGAGCTCTCTCGCCGCGGGCGCGGGCGGCTCCGGTTGTCCGCCGCCGCTCACCGCCGCCGCGTAGCGCTCGATCGAGCGCACGGG
>DATELS010000320.1:0-5102 GCA_035276365.1 Thermoanaerobaculia bacterium | reverse complement strand
GGTCGCGCAACGCGTCTTCGCGATGAAGGCCATCGTCGAGACGCACGAATGTCTTGCCGAAGCCGGACGAGCCGCGGATGTTCGGGAAGATCATCACGACGCCCAGCGGATCGAGGTAGTAGTTCCAGTCGCCGAGGTAGTAGGGAGTGAACTGATCCTCGGGGCCGCCGTGAATCGAGATCAGTACCGGCCGCTTGCCCGTGAATCGCGCCGGCGGACGATAGAGAAAGCCGCTGATGTCGCGGCTGTCGAAGCTCGGCCAGTGGATCAGCTCCGGCTCCGCGAAGTTCGCGGTGTCGACGCCGCCGTTCTCGCTGTACGTCCAGCGACTGACGGTGTTGTTCGCGAGGTCGACCGAATAGACGTCGGTCGGCGCGTGCGCGGAGTCGAGTCCGAAGCCGAGCTCCCTGCTGTCCGGCCGCCAGTGAATGCCGATGACGTAGCCCTTCGGCATGTGAGGGACGCGCACCTCGCGGCCGGTCGCGACTTCGAAGATGTGCAGCGTGTACACGCCTGCCTCGTTGGTCACGATCGCGGCGAGTTTTCCGTCGGACGAGAGATCGACTTCGAGCACGTCCCACGGAATGCTGCTCGTCAGGCGCGTGATCGTTCCGGTGTTCCGATCGACGCGCACGAGCTCGCGAAACTCCGAGAACTCCGACGACGTCGTGACGATCGTGTTTTCGTCGCTGAACGCGCCGCCGAAGAACGAGCGGATCGACGACGCGGCGCCGCGCGGGAACGCCGACGTTTTCTCGCCGGTCGCGACGTCGACGAGCCACAGCGAGCTTTCGGTGATCGACACTTCCTTCGCCATGAGCACGCGCTTGTCGTCGGGCGACCACGACACGGGTGACCATCCGCCGCCGTCGAGCTGCGTCAGGAGCTTGTCCGTCGACGGACGCGCGGGCTCCATCAGATAGAGATCGGTGTCCTGTCCGTTGCGCCGCGTCGACGTGTACACGATGCGCTTTCCCGCATGCGCCCACACGCCCGCGCCGTTGCGCGAGCGGCCGTCGGTGATCATCGTCCACGTGCCGGTCGCGGCGTCGAGACGATAGATCTGATAGTTGCCGTCGCCGCCCGAGTCCTTGCGAAAAAGGATCGACTCGCCGCTGCGCGGCTCCCAGGAGATGCCGCTGTTCACGTTGTCGTCGAAGAACGTGAGCTGGCGTCGATCGGAGCCGGGCGCGCGAAGGCGATGCACCTGCGTCGTGTCGCCGAAGCGCGTGACGATCAGCATCTCGCGCTGCTTCGGACTCCACGCCTGCAGGTCCGCGGCGCGTCCGCGCTGGTAGCGGCCGATCGTCGCCGCGAGCTCGGCCGGCACGGGCGGCGCGCCTCGAATGACCAGCGACTCGGGCGGCGTGACGTCGGCCGCGAAGACGGAGAGCGATCCGAGAAGGCTCAGTAGAAGAAAGCGATGGCGTGACATATCTGTTGTTGTACGGAAAGGCTCACGAGAAATCTTGATCGGAGCGAGCATCATGGTACGGACGATGCGCGGAGCAAGCGGCATTACCATCATCCAACCCGTGAGAGAGCTCAGGCGATCGATTGCAGTTGCGCTGTTTGCTTTAGTGCTCGCCGCGAGTGCCTCGTCGCAGCCGGCCGTGAGGAAAACCGCCGTCGATCCCGCGCGCGCGAAGGTGCATTGGACGAAGCGCGAGCTCGCGTATCTGCAGAGCCGCGGTCCGATTCGCATGTGCGTCGCGCCCGATTGGATGCCGATCGAAGGCATCGACGCCAACGGACGCCACACCGGCATGGCCGCCGATTTCATCCGCCTCATGGCGCGGCGCGGCGGCTTGAACATCGAGCTCGTTCGCACTGCCACCTGGGAGCAATCCTTCGCCCTCGGCGAGCGCAGGCAGTGCGACATGTTCTCGCTGCTCATGGACTCGCCGTCGCGCCGCTCCTTTCTCGACTTCACGACGCCGTACCTCGAGATTCCGGGCGTGATCGCGACGTCGGTGAACGTGCCGTTCGTCGCAGATCTCGACCAGGTCCGCGGCAAGCGTCTGGGACACATGCGCGGCTTCGCAGGAATCGAGCTGCTGCGCGAGACGCATCCCGGCATCGTGCTCGTCGAAGTGGACAGCTATCAAGAAGGGCTGACGAAGGTTCAGGACGGCGAGCTGTTCGGATTCATCGGCAACATGATGAGCGTCGGCCGCGCGCTGCAGGAAAACAAGATGTACGACGTCAAGATCGCGGGGCGCATCGGGCACGACAACCTGATGAGCGTTGCGACGCGCAACGATCAGCCGATGCTGCACGAGGTCTTTCAGAAGCTCGTCGACGCGATCGAGCCCGCGGAGCGGCAGGAGATCACGAACCGCTGGATCGCCGTGCGCTTCGAGCAGGGCTTCGACTATCGCCGGCTGTGGCAGATCGTCGCCGTATTCGTGCTCGTCGGCGTCATGACGCTGTTTTGGGCCAAGAAGCTCCGCCGCCTGAACACGGAGCTGCGCGCGGCGAATCAGCGGCTCGCGGACATCAGCCGTCACGACGGGCTGACCGGCTTGTACAACCGCATGCACTTCGACGAGATCGTCACGCCGACGCTGCATCTGTGCGCGCGCAACAAGCTGACGATGACGGTGGCCATCCTCGATCTCGATCACTTCAAGGACATCAACGACTCGTTCGGACATCCGTTCGGCGACTCGTGTCTGCGCCACGTCGCGGCAGTCCTGCGCAAGTCGTTTCGACGCGACTCCGACACCGCGATCCGCTACGGCGGCGAAGAGCTGATCGTGATCAGCGTCGGCGGAACGACGGTGGAGATGATCGAGCGGCTGGAGACGTTCCGCCGCGAGATCGAGCAGACGATCGTCACGCACGACGGGCGGCAGTCGCATCTGACGCTGAGCATCGGCGTGTGGTCGGCGGTGCCGGACGTCACGGACGATGCCGTGCAGTTGCTCAAGCTCGCGGATGCCGCGTTGTACGAGGCGAAGCACCAGGGGCGCAATCGACTCATCGTTTCCGCGGATGAAACGGCTATGGGCGCCGCAGCGAGATCGTGAACGTCGATCCCTGCCCGACCATGCTCTGCACGGAGAGCTCGCCGCCCATCGCGCGCGTGAGCTCGCGGCTGATCGCGAGTCCGAGTCCGACGCCGCGTGCATCCGGCTGCACTTGCACGAATGGCTCGAAGATCCCCGCGAGCTTGTCCGCGGGAATGCCCGCGCCCGTGTCGGCGACGCGCAGATGGATCCACTCGTCGTCCGCGCCGCAGATCGCGTGAATGCGTCCGCCGCGGCTCGTGAACTTGATCGCGTTCGTGAGCAGGTTGAGAAGCACCTGCTGCAGCCGGTCGGGATCGGCGCGCGCGGTGAGCACGTTCTCGCAGTCTTCGCGTGAGTACACGAGTCCCGCCTCTTCCATCCGCAGCCTCACCATCGCCTCGGCCCTGCTGAGCGCCTCCGGAATGGACACGCTCCGCAAGTCGACGCGCACCGTGCCGCGATCGAGGCGCGCGAAGTCAAGGATGTCGTTGATCATCCGCGACACGTCCCGCGCCGCGGTGCGGATTTCCTCGACGTCCGTGCGCTGCTCAGCCGACAACTCGCCGTGAAAGCCTTCGAGCAGCACCGATGCGTAGCCGGTGATCGCCTGCAATGGTGTGCGCAGGTCGTGCGACATCATCGACAGGAACTTCTCTTTCGACGCGGCGGCCTCCTCCGCCGCGCGTTTGGCCTGCAGGATCGCGTCTTCGTAGAGCTTGCGCTGGTGGATGCGCATCATCATGCAGTCGACCACGATCGCGCCGTCGCGCTCGTACATGACCGCGTTCACGAGCACCGGCACGTCCTCGCCGTCGCTGCGACGCAGCGTGAGATAGATCTCGTCCGCGCGTCCCTGCAGTCGCAGCAGCGGGAAGAAATGCGTTTGATAGAAAACGCGATTGCCGGGCGTGAGCAGCAATTGAATGTTGCGGCCGACCAGCTCGTCGCGCGTGGAGTCGAGGAGATCGGCGAAGCACTGATTGACGAGGAGAATCGTGCCGTCGTTCGAGACCGAGACGAACCCGCACGGCGCCGTCTCGAGGAGGTCGGCGCGAGCGTCAGGCCGCGCGTTCACCGCCGAGGTACTCCCGAATCGCGTCGATCGTCTCGCCGGGGTGACTGAGGTGCGGACAATGACCGGTCGCGCTCATGTAGCGCAGCGTGCTCGCCGGGATGTTGCGCGCGACGTACTCGCCGACCATCGTCGGCGCGATCGCGTCCTCGGAGCATTGCATGACCAGCGACGGAATGCGCACGTGCCCGAGGTCCGCGCGATTGTCGGCGAAGAACGTTGCCTCGGCGAACCGTCGCGCGATTTGCGGATCGGTCGAACAGAAGCTCGACTCCAGCTCGCGCGCGAGCTCGGGACGATCCGGATTCTTCATGATCGCCGGCGCGAGCGTCGTCGCCCAGCCGATGTAGTTGCGGTCCATCGTGTCGAGCATGCCTTCGATGTCCGCCCGCTCGAATCCGCCCCAGTAATCGGGCGGATCGTTGATGTAGCGCGGCGACGGACCGATGAGGATGAGCTCCGCGAAACGGTCCGGCTCGCGGTTCGCGGCCAGGACGCCGATGGTGCTGCTGACGGAGTGGCCGACGAAGATCAGGTCGCGCAGGTCGAGCGCGCCGACGATGTCGAGGACGTCCTGCGCGTAACCGTCGAGCGTGGAGTAGCGTTTCGGATCGTACGCGCTGAGATCGGAACGGCCCGCGCCGACGTAGTCGAAGAGGACGATGCGGTAGTCGTTCTCGAACGCGGGCACGACGAAGCGCCACATGTTCTGATCGCATCCGAAGCCGTGCGCGAACATCATCGGCCGGGTTCCTTTGCCGAGGACTTTCACGTTGTTTCGCCGGACGACGTCGGTCGGCACAGCTTCTGTCATCGCGATCTCCTACGCGCTCCAGCGTACCATTGCGTGACCTGACAATCCCATGGCCGCCTCTGAACCGGTGATCGCCGTTTCGGATCTGACGCGCCGGTTCGGTGCGCGGATGGCGCTCTGCTCCGTGAATCTGCACATCGCGCGCGGCGGCGTCTACGGTCTCGTCGGCGCGAACGGCGCCGGCAAGCCGACCTTGATCCGC
>DATELS010000319.1:0-4407 GCA_035276365.1 Thermoanaerobaculia bacterium | reverse complement strand
ACGCGTATTACCGCCGCGACGACTATCGCGGCGCAATGCACTCGTATCAGTTCCTCCTGAAGAGCATTCAGTCGCGCAATCCGGACGACGACGCGAACGTCGGCGTCGCGCGCGTGATGAAGAAGATCGGCAAGGTGCTCGCGCGCCGCGGCGATCAGGACGCGGCGATGACGTACTACCAGAGCGCGCTCGCGATCTACGAGCGCCTCGGACAGACGGTCGACGTCGCGGAGATGCTGAACCGCCTCGCGTGGCTGTACCGCATGCGCGACGATCTCGACACCGCGCGCGCAACCGCGGAGCGCGCCGGCGCGATGCTCGAAGGCACCGCGCCCACCGTCGTCTACGGCTACGTGAAGAACATTCTCGGCCTGATCGAGTTCGCGCGCGGCAACTGGCAGCGCTCGCGCGAGATCCTCGAAGAAGCCGTCGCCATCGGCGAGAAGCTCGGCAGCGATCAGCTCTGCAAAGTCGCATCGATGAACCTCGGCAACACGCTGTTCAAGCTCGGCGACTGGGAGAAGGCGCAGCAGCACTTCCGCCGCAATCTCGAACGCTCGGAGGCCGAGGGAGATCTGTGGGATCTCGTGATGGCGTACAACAACGTGGGAGTCGTCGAGTACGGACGCGGCAACTTCCACGCGGCGGCGGAGCTGTTCGAGAAGAGCGTGCGCATCGACGAGAAGATCGGCGCGCTCGATCACGAGGCGCTCGCGCGCGAGAACCTCGCGGACTCGCTGGAGATGCTCGGACGCTGGGACGAGGCGCTCGAACAGTATCGACGCTGCCTGAGCATGGAAGGCTTCGACGAGACGAAGGCGTCGCGGCTCTCGGTCTACGTGCCGCTGGCGCGACTGACGAAGAAGCGCGGCGACATCGCGAAGGCGCTCGAATACGCGCAGAAGGCGCTCGCCGCGGGCGAGCGTGCGCGCGATGAAGACTTGATCGCGGAGGCGGCGTATGTCGTCGCGTCGATCGAGGATGAGCGGGGGAACGCGGAAGAGGCCGAGCGCTACCTCGAGCGCGCGATGGCCATCTTCGAACGCAACCGCACGCTGCACGGACTCGCGCGTGCGCACACCGCGTCCGCCGTGCTCGTGTTGCAGAACGATCTCGATCGCGCGGTCGAGCACGCGCAGCTCGGCGAAAAATATGCGCGGCAGCTCGGCGATCGGTTCTCGCTCGCGAAGAACGACTGGGCGTGGGCGAAGATCCTCGGCTCGCGCGGCGAGCGCGAAGCGGCGGCGGCGAAGTTCGACGCCGTGCGCGCCGCGTTCGAAGAGCTCGACACGCCGTACGAGCTCGGACGTTTGCTCTTCGACATCGGCCTGCTGCGCGAAGAACCGGAAGAGGCGACGCACACCATCCGCGAAGCCATTCGCATGTTCGAGAAGCTCGATGCGACGCACGACCTCGAGCGCGCGCGCGGCGCGCTCTTCCGCATCCGTCCCGCGGGCAAGGCGCCGGATCAGGGCGTCGTCGGCTTGTACGAGATCGTCAAGATCATCAACTCGACGCTCGATCTCGAGGAAGTGCTGAATCGCGTGCTCGACGTCTGCGTGCGACGACTGCGCGCGGAGCGCGGCATGATCCTGCTGCTCGATCCGATCACGGGCGCGCTGCGCACGCGCGTCGTGCGCAACATTCGCGACGGCGCGGAAGGGGAGCGCAAGCGCTCGCCGCAGGCGATCGTGAAAGAGGTGATGCAGACCGGACAGTCGGTGATCTCCGCAGACGCGCGCAGTGACGAGCGTTTCGTCGAGTCCGAGTCCGTGATCGCGGAGAACATCCTGTCCATTCTCTGCGCGCCGGTGATCATCAAAGACCGCATCGCCGGAGCGATCTACGTCGACCATCGCGAGGCGCGGCATCTCTTCTCGCAGAAGGACCTCAGCTTCCTCGAGGCGTTCGCGGATCAGGCGGCGATCGCGATCGAGAACGCGCGTTTGTACGAGGAGCTCGAAGAAGCGCGCACGCGACTCTCCCTCGAAAACGAAACGCTGCGCCGCGAGGTGCTGGTCGAGAAACATCTCGACTCAATCGTCGGACAGTCGGAGGCGGTGTCGCGCAGCCAGTTCGCGATTCGCAAGGCGTCGGCGGGCAACTCGACGGTGCTGCTGCGCGGCGAGTCGGGCACGGGCAAGGGTCTCGTGGCGCGCATCATCCACAACATCGGACCGCGCAGGAACGGACCATTCATCAAGTTCAACAGCGCGGCGCTCACGGAGACGCTCGCGGAGTCGGAGCTGTTCGGCCACGAGCGCGGCGCGTTCACGGGCGCGGACCGTCGCAAGCTCGGACGCTTCGAGCTCGCGAACAACGGGACGATCTTCCTCGACGAGATCGGCAAGATGTCGCTGGCGATGCAGGCGAAGCTGCTGCGCGTCGTCGAGGACAAGGAGTTCGAGCGCGTCGGCGGCACGCAGACGATCAAGACGGACGTGAAGATCATCGCGGCGACGAACCTCGAGCTGGAGAAGGCGATCGAGGAGGGCACGTTCCGCGAGGATCTGTTCTATCGCCTGAACATCATCCCGATCACGCTGCCGCCGCTGCGCGAGCGCAAGGACGACATCCCGCTCCTCGCCGAACATTTCATCCGCAAGATCTGCAAAGACCTCGGCATCGACAACAAGCACCTCGAGCCGGGCGTGCTCGATCTCTTCCTGCGCTACGACTGGCCGGGCAACGTGCGCGAGCTGGAGGCGACGCTGCACCGCGCGATCGTGATGTCGAACGGCGAAACGGTGACGAAGAACGAGTTCTACAACCTCTACTCGCAAACGCCGCAGGCGATGGTGACCGCAAGCGGCCCCGCGCCGACGCCCGCGTCGATCCTCAACCCGCTCGTCGGCAAGATGGAGATCACGAGCGACGTCTACGACGAGGTCATGTCCGCGGTCGACAAGCAGATGATCCTGCGCGCGCTGGAGAGCTCCGGCGGACGCATCCGCGAAGCGGCGCGGCGGCTAGGGCTCGCGCGGAATACGTTGAAGTCGAAGATCCTCAAGTATGGGATTGCGGTGCGCGAGTGAGGTACTTCTCGCGAAACTGATCGCGTTCTGCCGAGGTGTAGAAGTGGCGCGCGTAGCGGCTCTCGAGCATCGTCTCGACGTAATCGCGATCGAGACGCAACGCCTGCAGGAATCGCTTGTAGGCTGAGCCTTTCGCTTTGTTCTCGGTCCGATTCACGGGCGCTATCGACAGCGAAGGGACGCCCAGGAAGTCGCCGAGAACGTTCACCTTCACTGCGTCCGGAAGCTCGCTCTTCAACACGAGAAGGCCGACGTTGCCGCGCGCGAGCACGGCATGTCCTTCCGCGGGAAACGGGTGTTGATACACGTCGATCCCGGTGACCGGAAGCATCTCATCGTCGAACCACGTCAGCGGCTCCTGATGCGGAAAGCGTTCATGAAAGCCGCGGATCAACGCCTCGGTCGAGACCCGCTCGTGCGCGTCGGTCGTGCGCCAAATTGCGTCGAGATGCTCGAAGTACGAGGAGAGATTCCGCGCGATCGGATCGCGCACGAGTGTGACGATCGCCGCGCGAGCGTTGCGAGCGATGACGCGCCGCGTCAAACGAATGCCGAGGCGATCATGTGCAGGCACCGGCTGGTCGGCCCATCCCAGTCTGCGCCGCTCCTTGCGCATGCGCGCCAGATGGGCGGCGTCCATGCGATGCACCTGAAAGACCGGGAGTCCTGCACTGCGCAGTGCCACAACCACGGCAGTCGATCCAACCTTCGCCATTTGATAGACGATGATCGGAACAACGCCGAAGAGGTTGTCGTGGCTCGCGCACCACTGGAGCGCAAGCGCCGGCATACGGCGTTGTAGCGCATTTGTGGCGAACGAACGTCTCACGGCGGCGATTCTATCCAGCGGCGCGCGTCGTATGAGACTATCCCTCGTCGCATGCCTCATTACCTCCTGAGCTGGGACCGCCCAAGCGACCGGCTCTACGACATCACGATCCGTTTCACTGCGCCGGAGGACACGCCGCGACTGCGGCTGCCGGCGTGGAGGCCGGGGCGGTATCTCCTGCAGAACTATGCGGCGAATGTGCGCGAGTGGACTGCCGGAGACGCGCGGATGTGGAAGGACGGGAAGACGTCCTGGCGGATCGACGCACGTGCGGGCGAGGAAGTGTCGGTGCGTTATCGCTATTACGCGGGGCAACTCGACGCGGGCTCGAGCTTTCTCGATGACGACGAGGCGTACTTCAACGGCTCGAACCTGTTCATGCTCGTCGACGGTTTGCGCGACGAAGAGCATCGCCTGACCATCGCCGCGCCCGCGGAGTGGACGATCGAGACGCAACTCCCGCGCGAAGATGCGCAGACGTTCGTCGCGCGCGACTACGACCATCTCATCGACTCGCCGACCATCGCCGCGGCCACGATCACC
>DATELS010000318.1:0-3606 GCA_035276365.1 Thermoanaerobaculia bacterium | reverse complement strand
TTCGCCGACGAAGCCGGTCACCACATACGGCCCGAGGGTCGCATTCGGTTGTAAGGGCATTCGCCGGTAATTGTAGCCGTGCGCGGAAAGTCGGTTCTGCTATCGTCGCCGCGCTTGTCCTCTCCTCTCCTCAAACTCTGGCTGCTCGTGGTCGCGATCGCGGTCGGCGTGCAGCTCGGCGGCTTTCCACTCCTCGACGCGGACGAAGGCCGCAATGCCGAGGTGGCGCGGGAGATGGCGGCGACGAACGACTACGTGATGCCGCGCCTCGACGGGCTGCCGTATCTCGACAAGCCCATCGTCTATTTCGCTGCCGAAGCCGCGGCCATGGAGCTCCTCGGACCCACCGAGCTCGCCGCGCGGCTGCCCGCGTATCTCTTCACATTGGCGACGGCAGCACTGCTCTTCTTCTTCGCGCGGCGCGTGTGGGGCGGCGACGCGCCGTGGATCGCGGCCATCGTCTTCCTCTCGATGCCGCTCACCATCTCCTTCGCGCGGACCGTCATCTTCGACAGCGCGTTGACCTTCTTCGTCGTCGTGGCCTGGGTCGCGTTCTACATCGCCATCGAGGAAAAGCAGCGACGGTGGTCCGTGCTCGCGTGGGCGTCGATGGGCGCGGCGATGATCACGAAGGGGCCGGTCACGTTCGTGCTGGTCCTCTTCGTCGTGATCCCGTTCGCGTGGAAGCAGCGCGCGCTGCGCCTCGTCTTTCCCCTCGCGGGCTTGCTCGTCTTCGCCGCCGTGATCGCGCCGTGGGTGTGGGGCGTCTCGCAGGTCGTGCCCGAGTTTCTCAACTACGTGCTCGTCACCGAGACCGCGCAGCGGATGGCCACCAAGGCGCTGAAGCGCACCGGTCCGCCGTGGTACTTCCTCCCGTATCTCCTCGGCGGCGCGCTGCCGTGGTCGATCGTCGCGCTCGCGAGTTGGAAGTCGCTGCGCAAACGCGAGCCGGCCATGCTCTTTCTCCTTCTCGCGATCGCCGTGCCGTTCGTCTTCTTCTCCATCTCGCAGTCGAAGCGGCAGCAGTACATCCTCCCGCTCATGGCGCCGCTCGCGCTCGTGATCGCGCACATCTGGGACGAGGCCCGCACCCGTGCCGCCGCGATGCTCCTCGCCATCCTCGGCGTCATCCTGCTCGTCGCGCCGCTGGTCTTCCATCGGACGAAGATGAAGCCCGAGGTCGCCGCGGTCGCCGACGAGACCGCGATCGTCCTCGGCATCGCCAGCGTCGTCGGCGGCGCGATCGCGCTCTTCGCGAAGCGCCGCGACTTCATCGCCGTCGCGCTCTCGATTCCGATGATCGTCCTTCCCGCCGCCTCCATTCCGCTGCTGCGCGGCGTCGCCGAGCGGCGCTCCGCGAAGTCCTTCGTCGCGCAGCTCGCGCCGCATCTCGGACCGCGCACGGAAGTCATCGGCGTCGAAGCCTTCACCGGCTCGCTCGCGTTTTACACGGGGCGGCGCATCACCGTCGTCACCGAAGACGCGAGCGAGCTGACGAGCAACTACCTCGTGCGGCGCTACGCGAAATTCACGAGCGATCCGTCCTCGCCGCTCAAGCCACTCCCGCATTTCGAGCGAACCCTCGGCGCCTGTTGCCCGATGTATATTCTTCGAAACGACGATGCGAGGCGGCGGGCGTTGCTCGAGTCGCGCGGATTCATGCGCGTGGCCGAGGGAGCGCACCTCGTCGCGTACACGCAGTCGGGGAAGTGAGCGTCCAACCGTCCATGCTGGCGACAGTCGTCTTCACCCTCGCCGCGGCGGCGGCGCCGATCAGCTCCGTCCTGCCCTGTGGCGCCACCGGCACCGTCGGCGGCCTCGGCGCCGGCATCGATCTCGCGCGCTACACCATCGACACCTCGAAGTTTCCGAACGCCGTCTGCAATGACGGCACGCCCGGCGTCTTCTACTACGCGCCCGCGACGCGCGAGGAAGACCGCAACAAGTGGTTCATCTTTCTGCAGGGCGGCGGCGGCTGCAGGGACGGCCAGTCGTGCGCCGAGCGGTGGTGTCACGTCAACACCAACTACGGCATGGACAAGATGACGTCCTCGCTGACGAAGCCGTTCATCCGCGGCAACGGCTTTCTCGATCCGCGTCCCGACAATCATTTCGGCTCGTGGAACCGCGTCCTCATCTTCTATTGCAGCTCCGACGCGTGGCGCGGGACGAAGAGCGGCGAGCACTCCGCGACCGCGGGATCGACGACCGTCACGTTCACGCTGCAGTTCCGCGGGTCGCAGATCATCGACGCCGTGCTCGACACGCTGCGCAACGACGTCCGCGGATCGCGGCGGCACGCCGTGCGGCATTCCGTCGAGACCGACGCCGTGCCCGCGTGGCCCGATCTCGACAGCGCCACGCACGTCCTCTTCGCCGGCTCCTCGGCGGGAGGCGTCGGCGCGCGCAGCAATGCCGATCGCGTCGGCGCGAAGCTGCGCGCCACGAATCCGAATCTCGTCGACTATCGCGCGCTCTTCGACGCCAGCCAGTCTCCCGAGTCCGAGAAGCGCGACTTCACGCGCACCACGTACTGCGCGAAGGATCCGCGCGGCTGCAGCTACGCGTCCTTCTTCGCGGCCGAGGATGAGCACGGCACCGACACCTTCGGCGCGCGCCGCGACGAGTCGTGTCTCGCGTGGCACGCGGCGAACAAGCCCGGCACGGAGTGGTACTGCGAAGACATCGGTCACGTCACGCTGTACCACGTCACGTCGCCGTTCTTCATCCATCAGGATCTGCAGGACCCGCAGGTCGGCGGCGAGTACGTCGACGCGAACTTCGGCACGATGACCGATTACGGAGCGAAGCTCGACGCCGAGCTGCACGCGCTGCCGGTGCCCGAGGAGCCGCGCGCGGCGACGCCGGGGATTTTCGCGCCGCAGTGCACCGACCACGAGTCCGTGACGAACGACACCGCCACGTTCGACGTGCGCGTGGGCGGCCTCTCGTACTACGACACCGTGTGGAACTGGTGGACCGGCGCGCAGCCGCAGCAGGTCATCCGGCCGTTCACGCAGCCGGGGAAGGCGCCGGGCTGCCCGCCGTCGTGAGTTAGACTCCGCCGCCAATGTGCGGCATCTACGGCATGGTCAGCGCGCGCGCGCTGCGGCATCCCCACGTCCTCGAGGCGATGGGGGAGTCGCTGCGGCATCGCGGGCCGGACGGGCGCGCGTTTTTCGAGGCGCCGCATGCGCGCATCGCCACCGAGCGGCTGCGCATCATCGATCTGCATGAGCGTGCCGATCAGCCGTTCGCGTCGCCAGACGATCGCGTCTGGCTCGAGGCGAACGGCGAGATCTACAACGCCGCCGAGCTAGCGCAGCGGCTGCAGGCGCGCGGCGTCCAGCTGCGCGGCGGATCAGATTCGGAAGTGCTGCTTGAGACGTTCGCCGCCGAGGGCAGGGACGCCCTGCGGAAGCTGCGCGGCATGTATGCGTTCGCAATCTGGGACACCCGGAACCTGGAGCTCATCTGCGCCCGCGACCCGTTCGGCATCAAGCCGCTGTATTACACGCTCGCCGAGGGCGGCAAGCAGCTCAGGTTCGCCTCGGAGCGCAAGGCCCTGCTCGGCCCGGGCGAGGTCTCGGTGATCGACCCGGACGC
>DATELS010000317.1:0-9812 GCA_035276365.1 Thermoanaerobaculia bacterium | reverse complement strand
TCACGGTCGCGCAGAAAGTCTCGGAAGCGATCGCCTCGATCAAGGAGAACATCTCGATCCGCCGCTTCGCGCGCTACACCGCGCCGGAGAACGGAGCGATCAACGCCTACATCCACGCGGGAGGCAAGATCGGCGTGATGGTCGAAGTCGTCGGCTCGAATCGCGACGCGGGCACCGAGGTGGCGAAGGACGTCTCGATGCACATCGCCGCGGCCGAGCCGCGCTTCCTGCGCCGCGAAGACGTGACGCAGAAGGACCTCGACACCGAGAAAGAGATCGCGCGCGACGCCGCGCTCAAGTCCGGCAAGCCCGAGAACATCGTCGAGAAGATGGTCTCCGGCAAGATGGAGAAGTTCTACGGCGAGGCGTGCCTGCTCGAGCAGCCGTACATCCGCGACGACAAGGCCACGGTCTCGCAGTACCTCGCGCGCCGCGGCAAGGAGTCGGGATGCGAGTACATCGTCACCCGCTTCACGCGCTACAAGCTCGGTGAAGGCATCGAGAAGCGCAGCGAAGATTTTGCGGCGGAAGTCGCGTCGTACATGAAGTGACGGTGTTCCGATTGCAATCCACGAAAGGCGACCTTCGGGTCGCCTTTTTTGTTATAACGCAGCCGCAATGACCGCCCCCAAATTCAAGCGCATCCTCCTCAAACTCTCCGGCGAAGCATTGATGGGCGGGCGGCGTACGGGCATCGACGCGGACGTGCTCACAGGCATCGCGGACGAGCTCGCGGATGTGCAGAAGCTCGGCGTCGAGATCGCGATCGTCATCGGCGGCGGCAACATCTTTCGCGGCGTGACCGCGGCGACGGCGGGCATCGATCGCGTCGCCGGCGATCACATGGGCATGCTCGCCACGGTCATCAACGCGATCGCGCTCCAGGACGCGCTCGAGCGCCGCGACATCCCCACGCGCGTCACGACCGCCATCACGATGGCCGAGGTCGCGGAGCCGTTCATTCGACGCAAGGCCATTCGCCATCTCGAGAAGGGACGCGTCGTCATCTGCGCGGCCGGCACAGGCAATCCCTTCTTCACCACCGACTCCGCCGCCGCGTTGCGCGCCGCCGAGTTGAAGTGCGACATCATCTTCAAGGCGACGAAAGTCGACGGCATCTACACCGCCGATCCGGAGAAGGATCCGAATGCCGTCCGCCTGCCGCACGTGACGTATCAGCGCGTGCTCGCCGAGCGGCTGCAGGTCATGGACGCCGCCGCGATCGACCTCGCGCGCGGCAGCTCGATCCCGATCTATATTTTCTCGCTGCGCGAGAAAGGCAACATCAAGCGCGCACTGCTGGGCGAAGACGTCGGCTCGATCGTGTCCGACGAAGAGCCCGCGGCGTGAGGAGCACGAATGGCCATCAATGATGTGATGAAAGACGTGCAGCACCGCATGCACGGCGCGATCGAGGCGCTGCACGCGCATTTCAAAACGCTGCGCACGGGCCGCGCGAACGCGGCGATGCTCGACACGATTCACGTCGACTACTATGGCACGCCGACGCCGCTCGCGCAGGCCGCGAGCATCAAGGTGCCGGAGCCCGCGTTGCTCGTGATCGAGCCGTGGGACAAGTCGATGGTGAACGTCATCGAGAAAGCGATCCGCACCTCCGACCTCGGCTTCAACCCCGCGTCGGACGGCAAAGTCGTGCGCGTGCCCGTTCCCGCGCTGACCGAGGAGCGGCGCAAGGATCTCGTGAAGAAGGCGCACGGGATGGCCGAGGAGTCGCGCACCGCGATTCGACAAGTGCGCCGCGACGGCAACGACAAGCTCAAGAAGATGCTCAAGGATCACCAGATCTCCGAGGACGATGAGAAGCGCGGACTCGACGAGATCCAGAAGATGACGGACAAGCACATCGACGATGTGGCCGCCATCCTCAAGCAAAAAGAGCACGACATCATGGCGGTGTGATGACGGCCGGCGTCGTCGTCATCGTCCCCGCGGCGGGCACGGGCTCGCGTTTCGGCGGGCAGCTTCCCAAGCAGTTTCTGCCCCTCGGCGGAAAGCCGATCATTCAGCACGTCGTCGAGCGCTTTCTGCTCGATGACTCCGTGACGCGCGTGATCGTGCCGGTGTCGGAGCTGCTGTTGTCGACGATCAGCAATACGTCGACCGATCGCGTGCTGTGGGTTGCGGGCGGAGAGACGCGGCAGCGGTCGGTGATTCGCGGCGTCGCGGAAGCTGGCGATGCGGAGTTGATCGCCGTGCACGATGCGGCGCGTCCGCTGTTCAGCACGCAGCTCTTTCATGCGGTCATCGACGCCGCACGCGCTGCCGGCGCGTCGCTGCCGGTGGTGCCGGTCGCGGACACGATTCACGAGATGAATGACGACGCGACGATCGCGCGCACGCTCGATCGCTCGATGCTCGGCGCCGCGCAGACGCCGCAGTGTTTTCAGGCGGACGTGTTGCGCGACGTGCTCGAACGCGCGCAGCGCGAAGGCATCGACGGCACGGATGAGGCGGGACTCGCGGCGCGCTTCGGCTATCGCGTGCACGCCGTGCCCGGCGATCCGCGCAATCTGAAAATCACCGTTCCCGAGGATCTCGAGGTCGCGGAGTCGTATCTGAAGCAGTGGAGCTCGTCGTCGTGATGCGCATCGGACAGGGCGTCGACATTCATCCGTTCGATGCCTCGCGTCCTCTCATCCTCGGCGGCGTGCGCATCGCGGAGAACGGCGGACTCGCGGGACACTCCGACGCCGACGCCGTTCTTCACGCCATCACCGACGCCATCCTCGGCGCCGCCGGCGCGGGTGACATCGGCCAGTACTTTCCGTCGACCGACGAGCGCTGGCGCGGCGCGGACTCGACGGTCTTCGTGCGCGAGGCAAAGCGCATCCTCGACGAGATGAACGCGGAGATCGCGAACGTCGACGTCACGATCATCGCGCAGCAGCCGAAGCTCTCGCCGCATCGCGATGCGATGGTCGCATCGATCGCGCATCTGCTGAACCTTCCGCAGGGTCACGTCAATGTGAAAGCGACGACGACCGATCACCTCGGCTTCATCGGCCGTGGCGAAGGCGTGTGCGCGATGGCGATTGTTTTGGTCGAGGTGCAGAAGTGACGGTGCGCGTTCGCTTCGCGCCATCGCCCACGGGTCACCTGCATGTCGGCGGCGCGCGCACGGCGATCTTCAACTGGCTCTTCGCGCGGCATCACGGCGGCACGTTCATCATTCGCGTCGAAGACACGGATCAGGCGCGATCGACGCGCGAGTCCGAGGAGATGGTGCTCGATGATTTGCGCTGGCTGGGACTGGAGTGGGACGAAGGTCCGTTTCGCCAGAGCGAGCGCCTCGAGTTGTATTCGAGCCTTGGCCGCGAGCTGATCGAGCGCGGCGTCGCGTATCGCTGCTACTGCAGCGAGGAAGAGCTCGAGGCGAAGCGCAAGCAGGCAGAGATCGATGGACGTCCGCCGCACTATGACCTGAAGTGCTGGAGAGAGCGGCGCAACGACGACGCGCCGCACGCGATTCGCTTTCACGTTCCCGACGATGGAGACGTCACGATCGACGACTTGATTCGCGGCGAGATCACGTGGCGCAAGGAGTCGCTCGGCGACTTCATCCTCATTCGCTCGGATGGGTTCCCGACGTACAACTTCTGCGTCGTCGCGGACGATCACGACATGCGGATCACGCACGTCATCCGCGCGGAGGAGCACCTCACGAACACGCACCGGCAGGTGCTGATCTATCGCGCGATGCAGTGGGACGTGCCGCACTTCGCGCACGTCTCGCTCATCCTCGGACAGGACCGCACGAAGCTGTCGAAACGCCACGGCGCGACATCGGTCTCGGCGTATGCAGACGAGGGATTTCTCCCCGACGCGATGCTCAACTACCTCGCGCTCCTCGGCTGGTCATCGCAGGAGGGACGCGAGGTGTTCACGCGCGAATACGCGATCGAGCATTTCTCGCTCGACCGCGTGAATCCTGCGCCCGCGGTGTTCGATCAGCAGAAGTTCGAGTGGCTGAACGGGCAGTACATTCACGCGATGAGCGCCGCGGAGCTCGCGAAGGTCACGCGCCGCTTCTTCGATGTCCCGTGGCTCGAGGAAGGGATCGACGTTGTGAAGACGAGCATCCACAAGCTGACGGAATTTGCCGGCGCGCTGCGTTTCGTCAGCGAGTACGAGCCGCCTGCGGTCGATCGCGCGTTTGCCGAAAAGCTCGCCGACGAGTTGCGCGCGCACGGCGCGCCGCGCGACGCCGAGGGATATCAGGCGATGGTCGAGCGACTCAAAGTCGCGACAGGCGCGAAAGGGAAGGCGCTGTTCATGCCGCTGCGTCTCGCGCTCACGGGCATGGAGCACGGACCGGAGCTCGTGCGCGCGCTCCCGCTCTTGCAGCATGCGAGCGAAGTCGATCCGCGCGTGCTCTCGCCGCTCGCGCGCGTCGAGCGCATCCTCGGCGCCGCATGATCTATTCGCTGCTGCGCCGCGCGCTCTTTCACCTCGATGCCGAAGATGCGCATGAGTGGACGGCGGAGCAGATGCAGCAGTTGCAGCAGATTCCGATCGTGTTGCGCGCGCTCGAACGTTTCTGCGCGCCGCCCGCGTCCGCTGCGCGCGAGTTGTTCGGATTGCGCTTTCGATCGCCGATCGGCATCGCCGGCGGCTTCGATAAAAACGCCGCGCTCATGCCGTTTCTCGCGGCGCTGGGATTCGGCTTTCTCGAAGTCGGCACGGTCACGTTGCATCCGCAGCCGGGCAATCCGCGTCCGCGACTGTTTCGCGATGCGGCGCGCGGTGCGCTCGTCAATCGCATGGGCTTCAATAACGACGGAGCGGATGCAGTTGCCGCGCGGTTGCGCGACTGGCCGCGCACGTTGCCGGTGTTCGTCAACGTCGGGAAGAATCGCGACGTGCCGCTCGATCGCGCGGTCGAGGCGTATGCCGATTGCTATCGGCGTGTCGCGCCGCACGCGGATGCCGCGGTGCTCAATCTGTCGTCGCCGAACACGCCCGGGCTGCGCGATCTGCAGCGTCCGGAGCATCTCGAGGCGCTGCTCCACGCCGTGCGCTCGGTGCGCAGCGGACCGGTGCTCATCAAGATCGCGCCCGATCTCGACGACGCGCAGATCGCGGAGATCTGCGACGTCTGCGCGCGACTCGCGGACGGCATGATCTGCACGAACACGACCGCGGTCGAAGGCGGTGGACTCTCCGGCAAGCCGCTGCGCGAGAAATCGACCAGCGTGCTCGCGAAGGTGCGCGCGCGCGTCGGCGACGGCTATCCGCTCATCGGCGTCGGCGGCGTCTTCACGCGCGACGACGTTCAGGAGAAGATGCGCGCGGGAGCGAACCTCGTGCAGCTCTACACCAGCTTCATCTACGAAGGTCCATTTCTCGCGAAGCGACTGGCATGATCGTCTACGGCGCGAATCCCGTCTTCGAAGCCATCCGCGCGCATCCCGCGCGCGTGCGCTACATCGCCATCGCCAAAGAGCACAGCGGGCGCATGCAGAAACTGATCGCCGAAGCGCGTGAGGCGGACGTGGCGGTGCGGTTTCTGCCGATGCAGCAGGTGAACAAGCTCGCCGGTCGCGGCGTGCACAACGGCGTCATCGCCGACGTCGCCGAGACCGCGTACGCCGACTTCGATGAAGTGCTTGCGCGCGACGAGACCAAGTTCGTGCTCATCCTCGACGGCATCACCGATCCGCAGAACTTCGGTGCGATCCTGCGCGTCGCGGACGGATTCGGCGTCGACCTCGTCGTCATCCCGGAGCATGAGAGCGTCGGCCTCTCGCCCGCGGCCGTCAAAGCCTCGGCGGGCGCGTCGGAGTGGGTGCCGGTCGCGGAAGTCACGAACCTCTCCCGAGCGATCGAGACGTTGAAGGAGAAGGGCTTCTGGGTCTACGCCGCGGCAGCGGATGGTGACCGCGCGGACGCGATCGACTTCACCGGCAAAGTCGCGCTCGTGATGGGCAACGAGGGGAAGGGTGTGCGGCGCAACGTGCTCGAGCACAGCGACCGCGCGGTGAGCATTCCGATGTTCGGCCACGTCGACTCGTTCAACGTCGCGACCGCGACCGCGGTGCTGTGCTACGAGGTCGTGCGGCAGACGCGGCGCTAGAACGCCCGCGAGGCGCAACTTCTGCGAACGGAATAACTTCACGCTTGCGTCCCGTTTGGCCCTCTGCTATAACCCGCAGTTCCTCGGCCGCCGCCGGCAGCAGAACCTCGTCCTCTGCGCTTCGCGAATAGGCTGATCGTGTCTTTGAAATCATCAATTTGCGAAAGAATTGGCGCTGGCATAGCTCAGTTGGTAGAGCAGCTGATTTGTAATCAGCAGGTCGCGGGTTCGAGTCCCGTCGCCAGCTCCAGAAGAGCGCGATTCACGGAGAGTTGGCTGAGCGGTCAAAAGCAGCAGACTGTAAATCTGCCGGGCCACGCCCTACGGAGGTTCGAATCCTCCACTCTCCACCATTCTTCAGGAAATAAGCGCGGGAGTAACTCAGGGGTAGAGTCACAGCCTTCCAAGCTGTTGGTCGCGGGTTCGAATCCCGTCTCCCGCTCCAGACGAACAAAGGCAGTGCCCTCGTAGCTCAGGGGTAGAGCACGTCCTTGGTAAGGACGGGGTCACGAGTTCAAATCTCGTCGAGGGCTCCAGTAACCGAATTGAGAATTGAGAATTGAGAATTGAGAAACGCGGCGCGGAGCGCCGCCACCTCCATTCTCAATTCACCATTCTCAATTCTCAATTTCACGGAGTGACGACATGGCGGCAACGCGCGAGATCATCACGCTGCAGTGCACCGAGTGCAAGCGGCGCAATTACACGACCACGAAGAACAAGAAGACCACGACCGAGAAGCTCGAGCTGAAGAAGTTCTGCCGGCACGATCGGAAGCGGACCGTTCATCGCGAAGCTAAGTAACCTGGGAATATCACGAGAAGGCACTGCCTTCTCGGCTGTTTGCGGCAACTGCAGGCCAATAGCTCAACTGGCAGAGCAGCGGTCTCCAAAACCGCAGGTTGGGGGTTCAAGTCCCTCTTGGCCTGCCAAATTCACACGCCGGTTCTTCGCTGATTCATCCCGAGGGTGACAGCAAAGAACTGCCTAGAGGTTTTTTCATGGCGGACGAAAAGGAAAACGCAGTCGTCTCGAAACCGAAGCAGTGGGTGGCTTCCACTCGCGACTTCTTCCGGGACACGAACGCGGAAATGAAGAAGGTCACCTGGCCGACGCGCAATGAAGTCGTCGGCACGACCGCGGTCGTCATCGTGTCGACCCTCGTCTTCGCTCTGTTCCTCTGGGGCTGCGACGTCGTCTTCTACAAGGCCATCAACTTCCTGTTCACGCAGTTCGGACAGAGCACTTAAAAAACATGGTCGAAGCGACGGCACAGAAGCAGTGGTACATCGTCCACACCTACTCCGGATTCGAGGAGCGGGTGAAGGAGAACCTCACCCAGCGCATCGACGCGCTCGGCATGCGCGACAAGTTCGGCGAGATCAAGATCCCGACCGAGACGCTCGTCGAGATGAAGTCGGGCAAGAAGCGCGAGGTGCAGCGCAAGTTCTTCCCCGGCTACATCCTCGTCGAGATGGAGATGTCGGACGATGCCTGGCATCTGGTCAAGAACACGCCGAAGGTGACCGGCTTCGTCGGCACCGGCAAGAAGCCGACGCCGCTCACGCAGGAAGAAGTCGATCAGATCCTCACGCAGGTCGTGACGACGAAAGAAAAACCGAAACCGAAGCACGTCTACGAGCATGGCGAGCACGTTCGCATCATCGACGGCCCGTTCAGCAACTTCACCGGCGTCGTCGAGGAAGTGAATCTCGATCGCTCGACGCTCAAGGTGATGGTGACGATCTTCGGGCGCTCCACTCCGGTGGAACTCGATTTCCTTCAGGTCTCTCGCTACGACGCGAGTGAAGAGCAGGGCGGCGGAGCCCCGAAAACGCGATAAGGACACATCATGGCGAAGAAAGTTACCGGCTACATCAAACTCCAGATCCCCGCGGGTGCCGCGACTCCCGCTCCGCCCGTCGGCCCGGCCCTCGGCCAGCACGGCGTGAACATCATGGAGTTCTGCAAGACCTTCAACGCGCGCACGGCGAAGGACTCGGGACTCATCATCCCGGTCGTGATCACGGTCTTCTCCGACCGCACGTTCACCTTCGTCACGAAGACGCCGCCCGCGTCGATCCTCCTCCTCAAGGCCGCCGGCATCCAGAAGGGCTCCGGCACGCCGAACAAGACGAAGATCGGCAAGGTCACGCGCAAGCAGATCGAGGACATCGCGCGCACCAAGATGCCCGACCTCAATGCCGCGTCGCTCGAAGCGGCGATGCGCACGGTCGAAGGCACCGCGAAGTCGATGGGACTCGAAGTCGCGGACTAGCGTCACACACTCAGTGTTCAACCGCCTCAGCGCGTGGCTGAGCAAGCAATGTAGGAGGCTCGCAAGAGCCGTTAACACTACAAGGAGACATATGGCCAAACACGGCAAGAAGTATCGTGCTGCGGCCGGGAAGGTCGAACAGCGGCCGTATCAGTTGGACGAGGCGTTTGGTCTGCTCAAGCAGATCTCGTACGCCAAGTTCAATGAGACGGTCGAGCTGTCGATGCTCCTCGGCGTCGATCCCAAGCATGCCGATCAAATGGTCCGCGGAACGACCGTGCTCCCGCACGGAACCGGCCAGACCAAGCGGGTGCTCGTGATCGCACAGGGCGACAAGATCAAGGAGGCGCAGGACGCAGGCGCCGACTTCGTCGGTGGCGAAGACATGGTCGAAAAGATCCAGGGTGGCTGGACCGATTTCGACGCCGTCATCGCTACACCGGACATGATGCGTTCCGTCGGTAAGCTCGGAAAGGTCCTCGGCCCGCGCGGCCTGATGCCCAATCCGAAGACCGGCACCGTCACGTTCGACGTCGCCAAAGCTCTTCAGGAGATCAAGGCTGGTAAGGTGGAGTTCCGCGTCGACAAGACGTCAATCATCCACGTTCCGGTCGGCAAGGTCTCTTTCTCCGCCGATCAGCTCCGCGACAACGCCTCGGCGGTCATCAACGCCGTCCGCAAGGCGAAGCCCGCGGCGGCGAAAGGCAAGTACGTCCGCTCCATCTACATCTCGTCCACGATGAGCCCGTCGGTGCAGATCGACTCCGCCATCGCCGAGACGAAGGCCGAATAAGGAGAACGCATGAATCGCGAAGAAAAAGCACAAGCGATCTCCGAGCTGTCCGAAGGTGTGGCGACGGCGACGAACGCGTTCGTGATCGACTTCAAGGGCATCACCGTCCCGCAGGTCACCGAGCTGCGCAAGCAGGTCCGCGAGACGGGCTCGAAGTACGTCGTCATCAAGAACACGCTCGCGCTCATCGCCGTCAAGGATGCGCCGCTGACGAAGCTCAGCGATCACTTCACCGGCATGACCGCGGTCGCGTACAACACCACCGATCCCGTCGCGCTCGCGAAGGTGCTGACGAAGTTCGCCAAGGACGTCCCGACCGTGCAGTTCAAGGGCGCGCTCCTGGCGGGACAGGTCGTCGCGGCGAACGAGATTCAGAACATCGCCAATCTCCCGTCGCGCGAGGAGCTTCTGTCGAAGCTTCTCTATCTCATGCAGCACCCGATTCGCGGCCTCGCGGTCGTGCTCAACGGCACGATGCGCAACTTCGCAGTGGTCCTCGACCAGATCGCGAAGCAGAAGGGCGAAGCAGCGTAATCAATGAGTCGGACGGGCTCGACGCCCATCCATAGGTATCGACATCAGTTAGAAAGTCTTGGAGGCTGAAATGGCTATTTCGACGGAAGATTTCGTGAAGCAGATTGAGACGA
>DATELS010000316.1:0-3153 GCA_035276365.1 Thermoanaerobaculia bacterium | reverse complement strand
CCCGCGCGCGCGAGCGTGAAGTTCGCGGTGAAGCTCGTCTGCACGTTCACGACGGTCGACGTGTCGAACGACTCGGCGTTGTCGAAGAAGCTCGTCGCGAAGTTGCCGTTCGCGTCGTACGCGAGCACGCGATAGGAGCCGGCGTTGACCGTCAGCGTGTAGTGCCCGCTCACATCCGTCGTCGCGTTCGCGCGCGCGATGCCGCTCGTGTCGTACGCGACGACCGTCATTCCCTGCAGCGCCGCGTTCTCATTCGAGCGCACGGTACCGGTCACCGTTGCCGCGAGCGCGGGAAACGCGAAGAGGAATGCGAAGAGGATCCGGAGTCTCATCGGGAAGAGTGAAGTGCCTGCCGCACGACTGCCGTCGCGCTCGCGCTCTGCTGCACGCTCCAGTCGAGCGGCGACGTCGACAGCGTGACGTCCTGCGTCTGATTGAAAAACACGACCGCGCGGACGCCGGCGTACTTTTCGTGCAAGTCGCGGAATGCATCCGCGTACCACTGCGTCGCGTCGCCGCCTGAAGTCAGCGAGCCGAACTCGGTGATCATGATCGGCTTGCCGAATCCGCGCAGCGTGTCGTACGACTTTTCGAGAATCTGGTGGAACGTCCACCACCGCGACCACGGCGCAACGTCGCCGTAATTCAACACGCCCGTGCCCACCCAGTCGACGAGCTCCGGACCGGGGTAGTAATACTCGAACCACGGCATCGAGATGTGGGGCGACCACACCCACAGCACGTTCGTCGCGTTCATCTTCACGAACACGGCGTGCACGTGCTTCCACGCGGCGATGAAGTCCGCGGGACGATTGCCGTTCTGCGGCCCCCACGGATAGCGATACGGATCGTTCATCTCGTGCGCGAAGCGGAGGAACATCGGCTTGCCGTACTTCGCCGCCTCCGCCGCCCACGGCACGATGTAGAAGTCATAGTCGCCGCGCGCGATCGCGGCAAGGCTCGCGTACTCGCGCTCCGCGATCGGCGGCAGGTTCGGCCGCAGCGCGGAGTCGAAGTCTTTCACCCACGGCTCCCACGTGACGATCGGCACGGAGCCGAGGCGGTCGATGGTCTCGATCTCGCGCGTCGGAAAGTTCGCCTCGTCTTCGCGATCGCCCCACGCCTGATAAATCGAGATCAACGGAAAGCGATGCTGCAGCGCGCCTTCGAGCGCATCGAGTCCGCGAAAGGAATGCGGCATCGCGCCGTCGTACGCGCCGGTGAGAAATCGATTCGGTGCCGCGAGCCACGCGCGCTCGCCGAGATGCGGATACGTCGCGTGTACTTCATCGAGCCGCGACTTCCCTCGCGTCTCGCGCAATGCCGTTCCCTCGGCATCCGACAGGCTTTGTCCCGCGCGCGTCAAACGCGACTCGATCGCGGAGTAGCCGAGGCGCAGGAAGCGATCCGCGCCGGCGTGAAAGAGCATGCCGATCGCGATCAGCCAGCCGAGGAGGAGGAAGGCGATCTGGTAGCGGCGGCGCGCGCGCTGCGTCGATCCGAGTCTTTCCATGCCGAATAGAGTCGCCCGCTCATGAGCAGGCAGTTCACCAACGCGAACGCGAGCATGCCGGCCGTCGCCTCCGTCGTGATGCGCACCTCCGCCTCCGGCACGAACCAGAAGCGGCGGACGAACGCCACCAGCGCCGCGGAAATCGACAACAGGACGACGCCCAGCGGAACGGCCGCGAGTTTGAGGAAATTGCCCGCGCGCCGCTCCTTCGCCGTGGGGATGTACGGCACCGCGAGGTTGCCGAGCGCGAGCACGAGTCCCTTCAGATACACGCTCCAACAGCCGATCTTGAGCAGCGTCCCGCGCCAGTGCGAGCCGCGCTCGCGATCGGGATCGCACAGCCAGCGCTGCGCGAAGCGATAGTTGACGATGCCGAAGAATCCGACCGGCGCCGCGTGCGCGAGGTATTCACCGAGGAACATCGACGCCGGTTGCACGCCGGCGATGAGATAGAGCAGCGGAATGAGGAGATAGATGAGCGAGGTGACGCCGACGAGGTAGTACGTGCCGGTCATCAGATACGACAGGCGTTGATGATTCGTGAGTCGCGCGAATGCTCGCGGGTATTCGCGAAGCAGGACGTCGTACACGCCGCGCGACCATTTCAACTGTTGCCGCAGAAACGAATCGAGATCCTCGGGCACCAATCCGCGCGCGACGACTTCGGGCACGTACACGGATCGCCAGCCTTGCGCGTGCAAGCGAATCGCCGTGACGAGATCCTCCGCGAGTCCGATTCCGTGTCCGCCGATCGACTCGAGCGCCGCGCGTCGAAACGTGCAGTTGGCGCCGATCGCGACCGCGGTGCCGGTGCCGTGCATGCCCTGCAACACGGGTCCGTAGAACGCGAACGTCTGCTCCGCCGCCGCGCGCGCGACGAACGAGCGCGGCGCGTTGTAGTAGTTCTGCGCGACCTGCACGAAGCCGACGCCGGAGTCGTCGAAGTAGCCGAGGACGCGATCGAGAAACTCGGCGAATGGGATGTGATCGGGATCGAGGACGAGGATGAATTCCTCGGTCGTCCGCTTCAGCGCCGCGTTGATCTTGCCGGCCTTCGCACCCGGAATGCCGATCAGCTCGAGATGAATCGCATCCATTTCTTTCGCGAGCGCCGCGAATCGCGGATCGCGCGTGTCGTCGAGAAGGTAGGTCGCGTGCGGATAGCGGATCGCGCGCGCGGCCGCGAGCGTGCGCTCGAACATCGCGTACGGTTCACCCGGCGACGAGGTGATGAAGATCGCGACGGAGAGTCCGTCGCGCGCGATGCGCACGTCCGGCTGTTCGGCGTGAATGGTGTTGTACCAGCCGATGACGATGCGCGAGATGCCGTACCACGTGGCGAACGAGAGGAGCGCGAAGAGGATCGGATTCGCGACGTGCTCCGCGCGGAACCACCACCACGCGAACAGCGCGACGCTCTGCAGCCCGAGGAAGACGAGGAGGCCGAGAGTCCACCGCTCCCACCGCGCGATGGGACGCGCGCGGCGGTGCCGGAAGATCTCAGAATCGTCCAGCCACGCTCGTGTGGATCTCATTCGCGGTGTAGTCGATCGTCACATTGTGCTCGCCGCGGACGGCGAAGGTGAGTCCACGCGCGATCGGGAAGGTGGCGCCGATGGATGCGCGCCATGGATGGAAGT
>DATELS010000315.1:0-2644 GCA_035276365.1 Thermoanaerobaculia bacterium | reverse complement strand
ACTGGTGCCCGTCGACTCCGCGCGACCCGCGGCGATTCTGCGAATGCGTTCCATGAGGGATCCTCCATTGGCGGCGACGACGACCGGAAGCGCTCCGGCGCGCAGCTCTTCGAGGCGCGTCAGCGCTCTCGCGTATTGAATCGGGTTTCCGCAGACGGCGACGGCGAGGTCGTCGCAGCAGTTCTCGCGCTCGATGCGCACGCTGCGCGACATCCACCACCCCGCGGGGTGGTAGAACATCAGCGTTTCGACGAAAGCCTGCAGCAGGTTGATGAGGAAGTCGTGACGGCGGATGTGCGCGAGCTCGTGCGCCAGCACCATCTCGATCTGTTCGGGAGTGAGTCCGGTGAGCGTGCTCGCCGGGAGAAGAATCACGGGACGCAACGTGCCCAAAACCGAGGGCACTTCGACGGCGGCGGATTGCAGGAGGCGGACGGCGCGTCGGAGTCCGAGCGCGTTGGAGATGCGCTGTGCGGCGCGCTGCCATTGCGCGCTCGCCTCGACCGTGCCGCGCGTCGCGAGACGCCGCGCGCGCATCCAGCTCACGAGAAGTCGCGAGGAGAGAAGCACGACGCCGGCGAGCCAGAGCGCGACGATCGACGGAAGCGACTGACGCGCCGTCGCGACGGCTTGCATCGCGCGATCGCGCCAGGTTGCGGTTGCCGTCTTCGCAAGGAATGCGGGAACGTCGGCGAGCGAGACGGCGAGCGTCGCGTCGCTGATCGCGGCGTGCTGCGGCGCGGTCGTCACGATCGGGCGCGCCGCGGGATCGTACGCGCGGATCGCGGTGGCGACGAAGAGCGCGAACACGAGCGCGAGCGCGCCGCATGCGGCGGCGTAACGCGTCGTCGCCGCCTGTCGCGGAAGGAGCGCCAGCACCGCGGCGAGAATGCCGGCAACGATCGTCGCCTGCCAGAGAAGATGAAGCAGTGCCCACCCGATCGACTGCGCAAGAGGACCGGCCAGAAGCTGCGTCGCGTTCATTTCACCTCTCCTTCCATCTGATCGAGAAGGCTGCGAATCGCGTTCAGCTCGTCGGCCGTCGCCTGCGTCCCGCTGAGCGCTTGCATCACGAGTTTAGCCGGGGAGCCGCCGAACGCGCGCTCGATGAGATCGCCGAGCAGCTGGCGCTGTGTGCGCTGCTCGCTGTAGCGGGTCGAGTAGACGTGAGCGCGCTGCGACTCGTCGCGGACGACGAGTCCTTTGTCGGTCATGATCTGGAGGAGTTTGAGGATCGTCGTGTAGCCGGTGTCGTGCGAGCGGCTGAGAAGCTCGTCGTGCACTTCGCGCACAGTACGGGGTCCGCGCTCCCAGAGGACGCGGAGAATGGCGAGCTCCGCATCGGTGGGTCGAGGGGTCGGTTTGTCCGCCATCGCAAGTGCCTCCGTCCAGTTTTACGGGAGACTATACGAAAGGTTTCGTAAGGTCAACGAAAAACTTCGTACATCGCGCGGGGCGGCTATTTGCGGGGCTTTTTGTCGGCCATGCGATGGCTCGCGCTCGCATCGAGATCGAGTCCGTACACCTTCTTCAGATCCGCGATCTTTTGCAGCGACTCGCGGCCGAACGGGGTCTTGCCTTCGAACGCGTGAAGGACGATTCCCTCGAGGAGGTCGCCGAGGGTGAGGTCGTGGTATTCGGCGAGCGCCTTGAGGACTTTGACCATCCTCTTCTCCATGCGCACGCCGGTTTGAATGCGTTCGACGGGGATCGATTCAGTGGCCATCGGTACGATGGTACATCCGTACCGCGTTCCGCACCTCATTGACGAGCGTCTCCGGCTCGATCGGCTTCGTGAGCCACACGTTGAAGCCGGCGTCGAACGCGCGCGTCCGCTCTTCCGAGCCCGCGTACGCGGTGACGGCGATCGACGGCACGCGGTTGCCCGACGCGCGCAGGCCGCGCAGGAAGTCGATGCCGTCTTCGCCGGGGAGGCCGATGTCGCTGACGATCGCGTCGAAGGTGCGCGAGGAGAGCGCATCGCGAGCGGCGGACGTCGTGCCGACGCTGACCACGCTCGCGCCGAACTGCCGCAGCGCGGCGTCGAACATCGCGCGCGTGGAGTCGTCGTCTTCGACGACGAGCAGCGACAGCCCTTCGAGCGCGGCCGGCTCTTTTGCCTCGACGATGCTCGCCGTCGCGTCGCTCGTCTCGCGCGCCGCGGGCAGCACGACCGTCAGCTCCGCGCCGTGTCCGAGGCCGCGGCTCGTCGCGGTGATGGTGCCGCCGTGCATCTCCACGAGATTGCGCGCGATCGCCAGTCCGAGTCCGAGTCCGCCGAAGCGGCGCGAGGCGCCGCTGTCGCCCTGGCGGAAGCGATCGAAGATGAAGGGGAGGAGCTCGGGCGCGATGCCTTCGCCGGTGTCGCGCACGGCGATGCGCACCGCGTCGGCGTCCGCGCTCAGCTCGACGCACACGCTGCCGAGGCGCGGGGTGAACTTGACTGCGTTCGAGAGGAGGTTCCAGAGCACCTGCTGTAAACGTTCCGCGTCGCCGACGATGCGCGCGTCGCGCGCGCGGATGTCGAGATCGATGACGATCTGCTTCGCGTCAGCGGCAGGACGGATGGTCTCGACCGCGCCGGCGATGGCGTCGAACACGGTCAGCGGCCGCATCGAGAGCTGCATCTTGCCGGTGACGATGC
>DATELS010000314.1:0-3777 GCA_035276365.1 Thermoanaerobaculia bacterium | reverse complement strand
CCCGAGCAGACGCAAGCCGTCGACCGCTTTCTTGGAACGAAGCCGGAGTTCGCGCGGCGACGTCTCGTGTCGCGTGAAGAAGCGCTCGCGCGATTCAAGAAGTGGTTCGCGAATCTGTCGGACGTCGTCGGCGAGCTCGATGAGAATCCGTTCCCCGCGTCGTACGAGGTCGAGGTCGAGCCGCGGCTCGCGCAGTCGGGCGCGTTTCACCAGAACATCGCCACGCTGCGCGCGATGGCGGGCGTCGATCAGGTGCAGTACGACTGGGAATGGATCGAGCGGCTGCGGCGGCTCGTCGGCATCATCAATCTCGTCGGACTCGTCGCCGGCGGGATTCTCGCGATCGCCGCGGCGTTCACGATCGCGAACGTGATCCGCCTGACGATGATCCTCTATCGCGAAGAGGTGGAGATCATGCGCCTCGTCGGCGCGACGGAGCGCATCATCCGCGGTCCGTTCATCATCGAAGGCATTCTGCAAGGCACGCTGGGCGGCATCCTCGCGGTGATTCTGCTCTTCACGTTGTACGAAACCGCCCGTCGCTCCCTCGGGCCTTCGAGCTCGATTCTGTGGGGCTTTCTCTTCACGGGTTTTCTGCCGTGGGAGAAGCTCGCGGCGCTCGTCGCGGGCGGAATGCTCGCCGGCTGGATCGGGAGTTGGTTGAGTGTGCGCGAGAAGGCGTTCTAGGATGCGCGCGCATGAAACTCGTCGAATGCGTTCCCAACATCTCCGAAGGCCGCCGTCCCGAGATCTATGAGGCGGTGGCCGCGGCCGCGGCGTCCGTCGCGGGCGTGACGGTCCTGAACGTCGATCCCGGCGCGGAGACGAACCGCACGGTGATCACGTTCGTCGGCGAGCCGGAGCCTGTGCTCGAGGCGGCGTATCAACTGGTGAAACGCGGCGTGGAGCTGATCGATATGACGACGCATCGCGGCGCGCATCCGCGCATCGGCGCAGTGGATGTCGTGCCGTTCGTGCCCGTCGCGGAAACGGATCTCGATGAGTGCGCGGAGCTCGCGCGCCGCCTCGGCGACCGCATCGGTCGCGAGCTGTCGGTGCCGGTGTACTTGTACGAGCACGCATGCAGCGCCCCGCACCGGCGCAATCTCGCGGACGTGCGCGAAGGCGAGTACGAAGGCTGCTCGCGCAAGCTCGCCGATCCGCGCTGGCAGCCGGACTACGGTCCCGCGCAGTTCGTTCCGCGCACGGGCGCGATCGTCGTCGGCGCGCGCAAGTTCCTCGTCGCGTACAACGTGAACCTGAACACGATGGACAAGCGCCTCGCGACGCGCGTGGCGTTCGACATCCGCGAGCGCGGCCGCATGAAGCGCGACGCGGAGGGGAATCCAATTCTCGATGCGCAGGGCGAGCCGACGTGGGAGCCGGGACTCCTGAAGTCGGTGAAGGCGGTGGGCTGGGTGATCCCGGAGTTCGGCACGGCGCAGGTGTCGATCAACCTGACCGATCTCGACGTGACGCCGCTGCACGTCGCGTTCGACGCATGCGACGAGAAAGCGCGCGAGCGCGGACTGCGCGTGACGGGCTCGGAGATCGTCGGACTCGTGCCGCGACAAGTGCTGCTCGACGCGGGGCGCCACTATCTCGCGCGCATGGGACGTCCGGACGGAGTGCCGGAATCGGCACTCGTGCAGATGGCCATCCGGACGCTTGGACTCTCGGAAGTCAAGCCCTTCGATCCGAACGAGCGCGTGATCGAGTACCGCCTCGGCGACAAGCCACGTCTCGCGTCGATGACGCTGCGCGAGTTCGTCGACGAGCTGTCGAGCGAGTCGCCCGCGCCGGGCGGAGGCTCGGTGTCCGCGCTCGCGGCGTCGATGGCAGCGGGACTGGCGGGAATGGTGGCCGTGCTGTCGCACACGAAGAAGGGATTCGAGTCGAAGCACGCCGATCTCAATCGCATCGCCACGCGCACGCAAGAGCTGAAGGACGCGCTCCTCGCCGCCGCCGACGCGGACACCGCGGCGTTCGACCGCTTCCTCGAGGCGATGCGCATGCCGAAAGGTGACGCGCGCGACGTGGCGATGGCGGATGCGACAGTCGGTGCGGCGGAGGTCCCGCTGCGCGTCCTCGAAATGTGCCCCGAGGTGATCGAGCTGAACACGGAGATTGCGAGGATCGGCTTGCAGGCGTCGCTGTCGGACGCCGGAGTCGGCGCCCAGATGGGCCGCGCCGCCGCCGCCGGCGCATACCAGAACGTGTGCATCAACCTCGCGGGCCTCGCGAGCTCGGATTCGCGCAAGGCATCGCTGCTCGCGCGCGCCGACGCCGCGTGGGAACGCGCCCGCGCGTTACACGAGCTCGCGGAACAGGAGATCCTGGTCGCGCTGCGACGGAACGCCGGCGCTCCCTAGCTCGAGAATTCCCACGCCACCTTCTTCAGCGCGCGATCCACGCGTTCGATGAGCTGGAGGATGTCCTTCTTCGCGTGGGCGGCGGAGAAGAATGCGGCTTCGAGTTGCGAGGGTGGGAGATACACGCCTTCGCCGAGCATGAGGTGGAAGAAGCGCGAGAACTTTTCGCGATTCGAGCGATTCGCGGAGTCGAAGTCCGTCACGGGTGCGTCGGTGAAGAACATCGTCCACATCGAGCCTACGCGGTTCAGTGTCACCGGCACGTTGTGTTTCTCCGCGGCTTTGCGCACTCCCGTCGCGAACTCCTCGCTGCGCTCTTCGAGATCGTCGTAGATCGACGAGTTGCGCAGGACGCTCAGCGTCGCGCGGCCCGCGGCGACGGCAACCGGATTTCCGGAGAGCGTCCCCGCCTGATACATCGGACCGAGGGGCGAGACGAGCTCCATCAGTTTGCGCGAGGCGCCGTACGCGCCGATCGGCATGCCGCCGCCGATAATCTTCCCGAGCGTCGTGATGTCCGGCCGCACTTCGTACAACGTCTGCGCGCCGCCGTACGCGACGCGGAAGCCCGTCATCACCTCGTCGAAGATCAGCAGCGCGCCATGCTCGTCGCACACCTCGCGCAGCCCTTCGAGAAATCCCGGCGCGGGCGGGATGCAGCCCATGTTCCCCGCCACCGGCTCGACGATGATCGCCGCGACTTCGTTGTTCATCTGCGCGCGCACGTCGTCGAGATCGTTGTAGCGCGCGATCAGCGTCAGGTTCGTCAGTTCCGCCGGCACGCCCGCGGAGTCGGGCACGTTGAACGTCGCGCCGCCCGATCCCGCCTTCACGAGCAGCGAGTCGACGTGACCGTGATAGCCGCCGTCGAACTTGAGAATCTTCGAGCGTCCTGTCGCCGCCCTCGCCAGCCTCAGCGCGCTCATCGTCGCCTCGGTTCCCGAGTTGACGAGCCGCACCATCTCGATCGAGGGAATGGCCTGGATCACCATCTCCGCGAGCTCGATCTCGCCCGCGGTCGGCGCGCCGAACGAGAAGCCGCGCGTGGCCGCCTTCTTCACCGCCTCGACCACGTAACGATGACCGTGGCCGAGGATCATGGGGCCCCAGGAACCGACACAGTCGATGTACTGCAGGTTGTCCGCGTCGAAGATGCGTCCGCCCTGTCCGATCTCGATGAAGAGCGGCGAGCCGCCCACGCCGCGGAACGCGCGCACCGGCGAGTTCACGCCGCCCGGCATCACTTCCTGCGCGCGTTGAAAGAGAGTCTCCGATTGCTTGGCCATGCGGCCGCGAATCTTACTTCGGCAGGATGAGGTTCCGCATGCCAATCCAGACGCCGTTCCGTTTCGTCAGCGTGACGACGTTGAAGTGCTCGGTGCCGCGATACGCGGCGACGCGCGGA
>DATELS010000313.1:0-10038 GCA_035276365.1 Thermoanaerobaculia bacterium | reverse complement strand
GGCGGCGGCTATCGCTTCCGTCCGGTCTGGTCGCCGGACTCGAAACGCATCGCGTTCTTCGATCAGTCGATGACGACGTACGTCGTCGACATCGAGAGCGGCGCGGTCGACAAAGTCGACAGCGATCCGTGGGCGGAACAGCCGGAGCTGGCGTGGTCCGCGGACTCGTCGTGGCTCGCGTACACGCGCATGGGCGACGAGCGCGTCGGCGCGATCTGGCGCTATGACGTCGCCACGCGCGCGCGGACGCGGATCACGTCGAACGCGTATCACGCGAGCACGCCGGCCTTCGATCGCGGCGGCAAGTCGCTCTTCTTCCTCAGCTATCGCAACTTCAACAACTCGGTCTACGACTGGCTCGCGCAACGACTCGTGCATCGCGCGACCGGCGTGCTGATGGCGGTGCCGATCCGCGCGACGACATCGGCAGAGGAAGTGGAGCGCAACGCGATGCGCTTCGCGACGACGACCGGCGCGTTCACCGCGATCGCAGCTACCGCGAACGGCGACGTGATCTACGGCCTCACGGAGACGAACGGCGCGCGATCGGTGCGGCGCTACAACGTCGCGGCGAACAAAGAAGAGACGCTCGACAACACGACCGGCGATTTCGATCTCGCCGCGGACGGCCGCCATCTCCTCATCGAGCGCGAGGGCAAGCTCCTCGTCCGCGATCTCACCGGCGGCGATGCCGAGTCCGAGCTACGCGCCGAGCCGATGAAGGTCACCATCGATCTGCGCGCCGAATGGCGCGAGCTCTTCACCGACGCGTGGCGCATCGTCCGCGACTTTTTCTACGCGCCGAAAACCGAGAAGACGTTCGACTGGAACGACGTCCGCGCGCGCTACTCCGCGCTGCTCGACGCGATGTCGTCGCGCAATGACCTGAACTGGATCCTCGCCGAGATGCTCGGCGAAGTCGGCACCGGCCACGCGTACATGGGCGCGCCGGGCGACATCGTGCGCGAGCAGAACGAGCCGATCGGCATGCTCGGCGCCGACTTTACGATCGAGAACGGCGCGGTGCGCATCTCGCGCATCTACGAAGGCGCGCCGTGGGACGACACCGCGCGCTCGCCGCTGCGCGGCATTCACGAAGGCGAGTTCCTCTTCGCCGTGAACGGCGTCGCGCTCGACGCGTCACGCGATCCGCGCGCCGCGTTCGTGGGACTCGCGGGCAAGAGCGTGACGCTGCGCGTCGGCGCGACGCGCGAAACCGCGCGCGACGTCGTCGTCACGCCGCTCGCGAGCGACAACGCGCTGCGTCACGCGGCGTGGATCGAGATGAATCGCGCGGCGATCGACAAGATCAGCGACGGACGCGTCGGCTATGTGCGCATCCCCGACTTCGGCACGAACGGCTACAACGAGTTCGCGCGGCAGTTCCACACGCAGATCGAGAAGAAGGCGCTCGTATTCGATCCGCGCTGGAGCCAGGGCGGCTGGATCGGCGCTGCGGTCGCGGAGATGCTCGCGCGTCCCGTGCTCAACTCCGCGGCGATGCGCTACAGCGCGCACGCGTGGCCGGCGATTCGCTACGGCATGCATCAGGGGCCGAAGGCGGTGGTGCTCAATCATCTCGTCGTCTCCGCCGGCGAGAACTTCTCCTACTACTTCCGCCGCCTCGGACTCGGCCCGCTCGTCGGCTCGCGCACGTGGGGCGGGATGACGGGACTGAATCCCGTGCCGTCGCTGATCGACGGCGGATCGCTGAACGTCCCGAACGCGCCGTTCTTCGACGACAGCGGATGGATCGGCGAAGGACGCGGCATTGAACCGGATGTCGTGATCGAAGACGATCCCGCGCGACGCGGACCGATGGACCTCGATCCGCAACTCGATGCCGCGGTGCGCGCGCTGATGTCGAAGCTCAAGGAGTGACGGCGCCGGTCGCGCCATCGACGGTGAAGCGGCCGAGGCGGGTGTGCTCGCAGGAGTTGAGGGCCGTGAAGACGTAGTCGCCGCCGCGCATCGCCTCCGTCTTGGTGGCGATGCACTCATCGCGCGTGCCCTTCTCCGCGAGGTGCCTCCGCAGCAGACGCACCGCCTCGGCCTCGCTGATCTTCGCGCCCGTCGCGCGGCGCGCACCGCCCGGCCGATCGGACACGACGCGGACGTTCGGCAGCGGCGCCGTCTCCACGCGCGCGGGCTTGAACGCGGAGTCGATGCGCTGCCGCGCGAGCCACCACGCGGCGGTGCCGAGGAGGAGGACGACGAGGAGGAAGAAGAGGACGCCGCTCGGCCTGTCTTTGCGGCGCCGCACGCGGCCGTCGAAGACGTCGCCCGCGTACACACCACACGCGGGACACGTGTCCGCGCCGCGCGGAAGCTCCGCGCGGCAGTTCGAGCAGTAACGCGCGTCGTCCATCACGCGTTACAGTAAAGCAATGGACCCGCGCGCCGTCACCTTCCTCCGCGATCTCGCGCGCGAGGCGCCCTCCGCGGTCACCATCCGCGGCGACTGCATGTCCCCCTTGCTCGCGTCCGGCGACGAGATCCGCGTGCGCGCGAAGCATGTCTATCTCCCGGGCGACGTCCTCATCTTTCGTACGCGCGCGGGCGATCTCGCGGCGCATCGCGTCCTTGGATGGCGTCCCGCGGGACTGATCACCAAGGGCGATCACTGCGTCGAGCACGACGCGCCGGTCGCGCGCGGCGCGATCATCGGCGCGGCGGACGTGCACGTGCGCCTCGCCGATCGCGTGCGCGCGCTCGCGCAGCTCGCGCGCATCCTCGTCTCGCGGATCGTGCGTTGAACGAACAGTTCCTCGTCTCCCCCGAGCTCTTTCCCGCGCGCATCGCGGGTGAGGTGTGGGGCACGGAGAGCGTGACGATCGAGCTCGCGGGCGAGCGCTATCTCATCGACGGCTTGTCGCGCGCGCAGCGCAAGAGCGTCGAGTTGCGATTCAGCGAGTCGCGCACAGGCGGAGACGTGACGGTCCGCGTCTTCCGCGCGCCGCGCTCCGACTTTCGCGAGATCGACACGCGCGGCTGGGAGTACGCACTTCAACTCGATTGGACCGAACACGCGATCGCCATGGCCGGACTGCGTCTCATGGCCCGCGCCGATCTCGCAAACGCGCGCGCGGGACTCTGGACCTGCGTCGAAAACGAGGACGAGTTCTCCGGCGTGCTCGAGAACGTGCTCCGTCCGATTCTCGCCACGCGTCTCCTCGCCAACAGCGGCCTGCTCGTGCACAGCGCGTCCGTCGACGGCTGGCTCTTCCCCAGTCCCTCGGGCGGCGGCAAGTCGACGATCGCGCGCATGGGACTCGACCGCGGACTCGCCGTGCTCAGCGACGACCTGAACGCCGTCGTCGATCGGATGATCCTCCCCCTCCCCTTCACCGGCGATCTCGAACAGCACGACCTCAGCACGACCGCCACGCCGCTGCGCGGAATCGTTGCACTCGAAAAAGGCGACCACGAAGCGTTGCGACCGCTGGCGATGGCCGAGGCGGTGTCGCTGCTCGTGAGGTGCGCGCCGTACGTCAATCAGGACCCGCTGCGCATGCCGCTGCTCCTCGAGCGCGCGGCCGAGCTCGCGTCCGCCTCGGCACGCGCGGTGCTCACCTTCCGTCGCGGAGCCGACGTGTGGCCTATACTGAACGCATCCCGATGATCACCCTCGCCACCACTCTCGCGCTCGATCCGCGCGTGCGCTTCCGTCGCTTCGAAGACGAGGGCATCGTCATCAATCAGAAGACCGCGGAGGCGCTCGTGATCAGCGAAGTCGGCACGCGCCTTCTCGAGATCGCGGACGGCACGCGCACGCTCGACGAGTGCGCGGCGCTCCTGACCGAAGAGTTCGACGCGGACCGCGACACGATCGCGGCGGACGTCCTTCAATTCGCGAACGAGCTCGTGGACGCGGGCGTCGCGGCGGCGCGATGAGCTACGACGCGATTGTCGCCCGCTCGTGGAACGACAACCAGTTGTCGTCGGTCCTCTTCGAGCTCACCTACCGCTGCAACCTCGACTGCTTCTTCTGCTACAACGACCTCGGCCTCCGCGGCACGCCGCTCACGTTCGCGCAGTACGACGCGTGTCTGCGCGACCTCGCGTCGATGAACGTGCTCAACGTGACGCTGAGCGGCGGCGAGCCGCTCGCGCATTCCGACTTCTTCCGCATCGGTGCGCTCGCGCGCGAGCTGGGATTCGTCGTGCGTGTGAAGTCGAACGGACACGCGCTGCGCGGCGAGCTCGCGCAGCGTTTGCGCGATGAAGTCGATCCGTTCGTGATCGAGGTGAGCCTGCATGGCGCGCGCGCGGAGACGCACGATCGGCAGACGCGCGTTGCGGGGAGTTTCGTGCGCCTGCTCGAGAATCTGCGCGAGATGCTCGACCTCGGACTGCGTTTGAAGGTGAACTCGACGCTGACTTCGTGGAATGAGAACGAGACCGCGGAGATGTACGCGTTGTGCGATGAGCTCGGGCTGCCGTTGCGATTCGATTTGCAGGTTTCGCCGCGGGACGATGGAGATCGCACTCCTCTTGATGTGGCGCCGACCGCGGAGGGGATTCGGAAGTTGATTGCCATTGAGAATCTGAGATACACCGCGCACCCCGCGCAGCGGGCAGAGGGTGTGACGACGCCGAAAATCACGAAGCATTGCGGCGCGGGATCCGCGGGAATCGCCATCGATCCTTACGGCAACGTGTATCCCTGCGTGCAGTGGCGGCGCGCGGCGGGATCGCTGCACGAGACTTCGATCAGTGCGATGTGGGAGTCCGCGTTCGATCCATTTCGTCGCGAGACGGAGGCGGCGGCGGGAGTCGTCGCGGCGCATCCGCGCGGGAGGCTGCTCAACTTCTGTCCGGGACTCGCGGACGTGCTGACGGGTTCGGCCACGCGCGTCCCCGAAGAGATGGAGCGCGTGGCCGAGATCGTCGCTACGAGTTGATGGGACCGCGCGGGCACGTCCCCGCGTTCCCCTTGGCCGGCGGCGTCGGACGGCAGATCGCCGCCATCGCCTCCAGCGGCTCGCGGGACACGATGCGCGGAGCCGCGTACGGCTTCCGCTTCTTCACCTCACTCGAGTCCGAGTGACGGTCCTCCACCATTCCTCACCTCCGCCGGCAGATCCAGCTTGATGGCCGGATCGCCGAGCAACAAATAGATGCTCGCGGTGTCGCTCGCATGCGCCGCCAGCGACCGCACGACGAGATCGCCGACGCGGGCGCCGGGAGTCTGCCCTGCAAGCCTCATGAACGTCCGCTGAATCTCGTTCGCCTCGGAGTGCGTCGACAGTCCCGATGCGGACCAGACCGCCACCGCGCCCGCGCCGCTCTGCTTCGTCAGCGCGGTGCCCATCGGATCGACGTAGCCGTTCTCGAATCGGTTGATCGTGCACGTCATCGCGACGAGCACCGGCAGGCGTCCCTCCGACGTGAGGTCCGGCGCGTCGTACGAGCTCAGCACGCCCGCGGATGAAATCTGGTCGAGGCCGCCGTGGCCGACCCAGCTCACGAGCGCGGTACCCGAGTGCCACGCGTTCATCAGCGTCGTGCGCGCGCCGTCGCCGCCGAGGTCGTCGACGTAGGCGCGGGTGACAGGACGCGTCGCGAACGGCGCCTCCGCCTTCTGACTGTCGCGGCGGAAGTCCGCGCCCTGATCGACCGCGTCCGCGCTGAACACGAGCGACGACGACGACGCGCTGATGCGCGCGTTCGCGTCGAGCTTCGCGACGTATGCGGAGAGCTCGGACGGCGTCGACACCGGGATGCGTCCGATCGCGACGTCCGGCAGGCGATCGCTGTTGCGATCGACGAACAGCGAGTCCGACGCGTACAGCCCGTCCGGCGTCGACGTCATGAGCGGCGGCAGCGGACCGGGCGCGACTTCGATGCCGCGGTAGTCGACCGTGCCCGTGCCCGCGAGCACGAAGTACTTCGGCGAGCGGGTCCAGTTGCGCGTGTACTTGAAGAAGTCGCGGATCGCGATCGGCGTCGTGTTGCCGCCCGCGAACTCGTCGTAGATCTGATCGAGGTCCGCGACGTAGGTCGTCAGCCCCTCGCGCGAACGCATCGTCGCGAGTTGCTCGGCCGCCGTGCGGAAGCCGCGCGGCGCAACGATGATCCAGTCGGCGCCGAGGTTGTTGCCTTTGAGTTTCTGCTCGGCGCTGGCGCGCACGAAGCTCGGCGCGACGAACGACTGCGCGAAGAACAGATCGCGCGTCGCGCTCGGCGTGTTCAGGGACGCCATGCCGTTCGCGAACGCCGCGCCCTGCAGCACCGCGGGACGCGTGCGGCTCGTGATGTCGAGGATCATCGGCGCCGTGTCGAACGGACCCGCGGCGACCGAGCCCGTGCGATGCATCTCGAGCTGGCCGGCATCGGGACGCGCGAAGCGGTCGTAGCCGATCGTGAAGCCGTCGACGTAGAAGATGTCGAATGATGCGTCGCCCTGGAGCACGCCTTCGACGTCGATCGTGTTCGCGCCGTCGCGCAGCACGCCCGCGGGCAGATTGAAGACCGCGAGCTTGTCGTCGAACGAGAACCATGACGCCTCGCCGATCGGCACACCGTTGAGCGTGATCTTCGCGCGATGCGTCGTGTCCTTGTACGCGCCCTGCAGGCGCACCGACATCGTCGCGTTCGACGCCGATGCCATCGCCGGCACATTCACATTGAATGTCTTGCGGCCGTATGTCGGATCGCCGCTGATGAGCGCTTCCCAGTACCAGTAGTCGCTCGACGCATCGAGCGGCAGCACTGTCGCGGCGAAGACGTCGGACTCGAGGTCCTGCGCGACGGGGAACGTCGACAACGCCGCGGGGACGCCCTTCACCGGCACCGTCGCCATCGTCACGCCGGCGCTGTTCGACAGCTCGACGCGATACACGCGATCGTTCGAATAGATGGAGGTCGTCTTCTCGCCGAAGAAGAGCACGTTCGCGCCGTCGCTCGTCCACGCGATCGGCGAGCCGCGATCCGTGATCGCGATGCCGCCCTTGCCCGCGGCCTTCTCGATGTCCGCGGTCGTGACGCGCAGCGCGTTCGCGAGATCGGCGAACGTCAGACGCACGATGCCGGTCGAGCGGACGCCGACCATCGCCGCGACGATCTTCTCTTTCGCGTTCGTCTCGACGCCGGCGTTGAAATTCGCGTTCGACTGCATCTCGAAGCGCCGCGGCTTCTTGTCGCGATCGATGCCTTCCAGATGATTGAACGGACCGTAGCGGCGTCCCTCGCGGCTCGCGGTGAGCTCTTCGATGATGTAGGTCGCGTTCGGATCGACGTTGCCGTTATCGACGAGCTCGTACTTGCCGCCGCTCGCCTTGAGGCTCGCGGGGATGAGCGTGCGATTCACGCGCTCGCCGTTCGCCCGATACACATTGAACCCGACCGTTCCCGCCTCGGACGACGTGCTCCACTGAATCGTGGTCGCGCCGCCGCGCACGTCGAGGTCGAACTTCGACACGACGGCTTCCGTCACGAGTCCCTGCGTCACCGCGAGCTCGCAGATCGGACCGGCGGTGTAGCGCGCGCGAGTCTGCGTCGCGTTGCCCGTTTCATCGATGTACTGCGCGCGCGTGCCGTTGCCGGACGCGGGAGTTGCGGTGACGGGAAGGCGCTGGCCGGCGCTCGTCGCCGTGACGGTGACGTTGTACGCGAGCAGCGCGACGCCGCCCGCCGAGAGCGATCCCGGATTCCAGGTGACGTTGCCGGTGCCGCCGATCGCTGGCGCCGACACGATCGCGCCTTGCGACACGATCGGGCTGCCCGCGTAGACGACTCCACCGCCGGGCACATTCGACGTGATCAGGTTCGATGCGTTGAACGTGATCGCCTGCGCCGCGGGATTCTCCATGGTGATCGTGACGGTGAATGTCGTCGGCACGCCCACCGCGAGCGCGGGACCGGGACCACCGGCGCGCGTGACGGCCTGCTGCAGGTACGGCTTCGCCGGCGCGCCGCCGGCATCCGTCGGGAGGTAAATGCGGAACGCCGCGGGATTGCCGCCCGAGGTGATCGGATTCACCGTGGGATCCGTGGCGAGCTGCAGATAGTTCGCGACGTACTTCGTCTCGTAGTTGCCGTTGATGCCGTTCGCGTTCGTGTACGTCGAGATCGAATCGGCCATCGTCCAAATGCCGTAGTCGCCCGACGTCGTGTCGCTCGTCCAACCGGTGATGTTGTCGTGGTTCCACACGTTGTTCGCCGACAGCGCCGCCGACGCGAACGACTGTGTGAACGTCGTCCCGCGACTCGTGTACGCGACCGAGCCGGTGTTGCCGTTGTTCGTGTCGAGATCGAAGTCGTTCTGCGAGCACGTGCAGCCGGAGGTGATCCACGGGTAAAGCGTGTAGTTGCGCGTGCTCGTGCCCGACGCCGGAGGATTCACGCCGAGGGAGACCATCGAATCGGCGTAGACGTTCAGCTCCGTGCCGCCGGATGTCGAGTTGCCGTCATGCGCGCGGATGCCGAGGGCGTTGATGTCGATGCCGCCCGCGGTCTGATCGATGCGCAGCTCCCAGTGACCCGCGGTGATCGGTCCGTCCGAGACCTGGAAGTCGTCGACGAAGAAAAACTCGTCCGCCGCGGTGTAGCCGCCCGAGACGGTGAAGCGGAAGCGCGTGTTGTTCGCGATGAAGCTCGTGACGTCGTAGCTGCGGTTGCCCGTGCTGTCGTCGGCGAACGTCTCGAGCGTCGTCCAGCTCGTGCCGCCGTTGTTCGAGACTTCGAGCGTGACCGTGTCCGTGGCCTCGAGCGTGTTCGACGTGCGATAGCTGAACGTGAGGAACGCCATGCCCATGTTGAGACCGGGCGTGCCGAGGAGATCGGCCTCGCGATAGATGCTCTGCGTGCCCGCGTTCACGTCCTGCAGGCGGAGCTCGCCGCCGGTGACGCGCAGCGAGCCGCCGGTCGCGCCGCCGCCGCCGGCGTCGGTCTCCGTCCAGTCCGTCGACCAGTTGCTCGTGCCGTTGTTGTTGTTGTACGCGTTCGTGCCGAATTGATCGAGCACGGTATTGCCGGTCGCGTTGTAGAAGTCGAGCCACGCGTTGTCGCCGCCCGCGGGCAACGTCGTGCTGCCGGTGTTGAAGCGCGTCGTGCGCGTCGTGCCGCTCGGATCGAGGAGCGTGTAGTTCGCGGTCGTGCTGAACGTCACGCCGTCGCCGTTGCGCGTGCGGTCGCGTCCCGCCGTGTCTTCCGTGCCACCGCCCGCGCCGATGTCAGCGTCGAACAACTCGATCTGCAGCTTCGAGATGCCGGACGGCACTTCGATGAAGTAGCGATAGAACGTGTTGAGCGCGGCGGCGTCCGCGACGTAGTCGCCGTTCGCCGTGCCCGCGGCACCGCCCTGCGGCATGTGCAGCGCGGTCGTTCCGGTCGAGCCCGCATAGAGCCCGCCTGTGAACGCGGCACCAAACACGACCGCAGCTAGCAGAGTTGAAACACGCGTACGCATGGGACCTTCTCTCTCTCGGGACCGATCAGGTTATGTGAATGATCGCATCAACCGTGAAATCGGAACGCAACTTCCCGTCAACGAAGCGTCAGGACCCCTAGAATGTCGTAGGAATGGACGCCATTCTAGCGCTCGATCAGGGCACGACGAGCTCGCGCGCGATTTTGTTCGACCGCGCGGGCGGCGTCGTGGCGGTCGCGCAACGCGAGTTCCGGCAGATCTATCCGCAGCCGGGATGGGTGGAGCACGACGCAGAAGAGGTCTGGCGGACTCAACTCGACGTGGCCGTGGAATGCCTCGCGAAAGTATCAGGCGCGAACGTCCGCGCGATCGGAATCACGAACCAACGCGAGACGACGGTCGTGTGGGATCGCGCGACGGGACGCCCCGTCGCGAACGCAATCGTGTGGCAGGACCGCCGCACCGCCGCGTTCTGCGACGAGCTGCGCGAGGCGGGACACGAGGAGCTGATTCGCGCGCGCACGGGACTCGTGCTCGATGCCTATTTTTCGGGGACGAAGTTGCGGTGGCTTCTCGATCGCCATGACGGCGATCTCGCCTTCGGAACGATTGATTCATGGTTGATCTGGAACCTCACCCGCGGCCGCGCGCACGTCACCGACGTC
>DATELS010000312.1:0-3211 GCA_035276365.1 Thermoanaerobaculia bacterium | reverse complement strand
TGCGCTGGCGCTGTTCGGGATCACGTTCGGGTTGAGCTGGCGCGCGAAAGTCGCGCAGCAGCGGTGGACGCGGCTCATCTCCGTCGAGACGAAATCCGTCTCGGTGCTCGAGGAGTTGATTCGCGCGCAGAACGCGTTTCGTGCGCGCAACGAAACCCGCGCGCGCTACAACGTCGTCATGCAGCTCCTCGGCGATGACGCGCTTTCGCGCATCGACACCGGCACGCTGCGCGCGCGCGTTCGCGCGTTTCGCTCGATGCTGCACGATCCCGCGGCGCGTCCGGAGGATCTCGATGCGACGTCGGCGGCAGTCGTCGAAGAGGCGCAGCAGATCATCGTCGCGCGACGACGCGAGATCGCGCGGCAGTTGCCACAGCTCGAGCGCGAGTCGGGCTTTCTCATGTCGAGCGGGCTCGCCGTCGCGTGGATCCTCGCGCTGCTCAGCTTCGCCGCCGTACAGACCACGCTGCGCAAAGTCGTCAAGCCGATCGAGGAGCTGTCCGCCGCGGCGGATCGCGTCGCGGCGGGCGATCTCACCGCGCGCGCGCCGGTCGCGGGCGATCACGAGATCGCGACGCTCGGCGTCGCGTTCAATCGCATGGCCGACGAGCTCAAGGCGCGCGCGCGCACCGACGAGCTCACGGCGCTGCCGAACTTTCGCGCGTTCCGCGAGCACATCGACGCCGAGCTCGATCGCGCGGATCGCTATCCCGAGTCCTTCGGCGTCCTCGTGCTCGATCTCGATCACTTCAAGAAATACAACGACACCCACGGACACCTCGCCGGCAATGCCGCGTTGCAGCGCGTCGCGCAAACCATTCGCGAGACCGTGCGCGCCGTCGACTTTCCCGCGCGGTACGGCGGCGAGGAGTTCGCGATCATCGCGCCGCAAGTCGACGCCGCGGCATTGCACGCGATCGCGGAACGCATCCGCGCGAACATCGAGTCGCTCGCGGCACCCGCGGATGGCGCGCGCGTCACCGTCAGTATCGGCTCGGCGATCTATCCGCTCGACGCGCGCGATCGCGAGGCGCTGTTCCGCGTCGCGGATGAGCGGCTCTACGAGGCGAAGCGCCGCGGGCGCAATCGCGTCGTGTGACGCGTCACGCGTCCAGCTCTTCGATCAAGCGCTGCACCGTGCGCGTCAGCGACTGCAGGTCGCCGAGGGAGCGAACCCATTCCTCGTACGCGGGACGCACGCGGTCGACGAGCGCGCGTCCGCGACGCGTGAGCTGCACGCGCGACGAGCGGAGATCGTTCGGGTCGTCTTCGCGCTCGACGAGGCCGAGCGCCTCGAGCCGCGCGATCATTCCCGTCATGTTCTGCTTCGTCACGACGAGGCGCCGCGCGACGCCGACCAGCGTCACCGGCGACTCCTGATCCGCGAGCGACGCCAGCACCGCCCACTGCTGCGGCGTGATCTTCGACTTCTCGAAGACCGGCGCCAGTTTGCGCTGCAACAGGTTCGCGAGTTGGATGATCCCGGTGACCGCGTCGGGCATGCTTGGTCAATTTATTGACCAAGGGCCGCGATGTCAATTACAGCGCCGCTTTGAAGATCGACTTGCCCGCGAACAGCGCCGCGTCGCCGAGCTCCTCCTCGATGCGCAGGAGCTGGTTGTACTTCGCGATGCGGTCGCTGCGCGATGCCGATCCGGTCTTGATCTGCCCCGCGTTCGTCGCCACCGCGAGGTCGGCGATCGTCGCGTCTTCCGTCTCGCCCGAGCGATGCGAGATCACCGAGCGATAGCCGGCGCGCTTGCCCATCTCGATCGCCTCGAGCGTCTCCGTCAGCGTGCCGATCTGATTGACCTTGATCAGAATCGCGTTCGCGATTCCGCGCTCGATGCCCTTCGCGAAGATCGCCGGATTCGTGACGAAGAGATCGTCGCCGACGAGCTGCGTGCCCGAGCCGAGGACGCCGGTCAGCGAGTCCCAGCCGTCCCAGTCGCCTTCGGCCATCCCGTCTTCGATCGAGATGATCGGGTACTTCTTCCGCAGCTCGACGTAGTAGTCGACCATGTCGTCGCTCGCGCGGTCGACGCCTTCGAACATGTACTTCTTCTTCTCGAAGAACTCCGAGGCCGCGACGTCCATGCCGAGGTAGATCTGATCCGCGGCGCGGTAGCCGGCCTTGTCGATCGCGGCGAGGATGAGATCGAGCGCCTCCGCGTTCGTCTTGAGATCGGGCGCGAAGCCGCCTTCGTCGCCGACCGCCGTCGTCAGCTTCTTGTCGTGCAGGATTTTCTTGAGGTGATGGAAGGTCTCGACGCCGGCGCGCAGCGCGTCCGAGAAGCTGTCGAAGCCGGCGGGGATGATCATGAACTCCTGCACGTCGAGGTTGTTGTCCGCGTGCGCGCCGCCGTTGATGACGTTCATCATCGGCACGGGCAGCGTGCGCGCGCCGGTGCCGCCGAGGTAGAGGAAGAGCGGGAGGCCGGCGGCTTCGGCGGCCGCGCGCGCGACCGCGAGGGAGACGCCGAGGATCGCGTTCGCGCCGAGGTTGCCCTTGTTCTCGGTGCCGTCCATCTGCTTCATCACGAGGTCGATCATGACCTGCTCGCGCGCGTCCATCCCTTCGATCTCTTTCGCGATGAGATCGACGTTGTCGACCGCGTTGCGCACGCCTTTGCCGAGGAAGCGGTTCTTCTCGCCGTCGCGGAGCTCGAGCGCCTCGCGCGATCTGGTGGACGCGCCGGACGGCACCGCCGCGCGGCCGAGCGCGCCGTTGTCGAGCAGGCAGTCGACTTCGATGGTGGGATTGCCGCGCGAGTCGAGGATCTCGCGCGCGAAGAGCTCAGCGATCTTGAACATGGCGCGGATTCTATATCCGCGCCGCGCCCGTCATTTCGGGCCGACCTGAATGGGATACTTCGCGCTCTTCCACTGCTGCCAGCCGCCCTTGAGCGCGAACACGTTCTTCACGCCGTGCGACAGCAGCGATGCCGTCGCCGCGCCCGCCGACTCCTCGGCGCCGCACGCGCAATAGAGGATGATCGCTTTGCCCGGAAGGATCTCGTTGAAGCGGTCGAGGATCTGGCTGCGCGGGATGCTCAGCGAGCCTTTGATGTGGCCGTATGAGAACTGCTCGTGCGAGCGGACGTCGACGAAGACCGCCTTGTTCGCCTGGTAGAGCTTGAAGGCGTCGGTCTGGCTGATGCGCGGGAACTGCATCGTCGAGCTCGAGTGCGCGCCGGAGACGGCGATCGGG
>DATELS010000311.1:0-2324 GCA_035276365.1 Thermoanaerobaculia bacterium | reverse complement strand
CGGCGCGTCGCGCGGACGCATCGTGCGGCAACTGCTGACCGAGAGCCTCGTGCTCGCGACGCTCGGCGGCGCGCTCGGCCTCGCATTCGCGTGGTGGGCGACGCGCACCGTGCTCGCGTTCGCGCCGGAGATTCCGCGCGTCGAGCACATCGCGATGAACCTGCCCGTGCTGCTGTTCGCGCTCGCGGCGTCGTACGCATCCGTGCTGCTGTTCGGCGTCGTGCCCGCGATTCGCACGTCGAACGTGCAACCCGCACTCGCACTCGGCAGCGCGCGCGGCGTCGTACGCGGCACGCGCACCGCGGGACGCGGCGTCCTCGTCATCGTTGAAGTCGCGCTCGCGGTCGTCCTCGTCACCGGCGCGGGCGTGTTGCTGAAAAGCTTCGCGCGACTCGCGGCCGTCGACGTCGGACTGCGCACGGAGAACGTCATCGCGTTCTCGATGAAGCTGCCCGACGCCAAGTATCCGATGCCGCCGATCGGCATCTATCCGAAGTGGCCGGAGGCCGTGAACTTCTTCGACGCCGCGCTCGAACAGGTCAAGAGCGTGCCCGGCGTTACGCGCGCGGCGATCGGGATGAGCCATCCGCTCGACTCGGGATTTACGTCGCAGATCGAGATCGTCGGACGTCCGAAGAGCGGCGGTCCCGCCGATGAAGTGCGCATCCGACCCGTGAGCAATGACTACTTCGAGACCCTCGGCATCACACTGCTGCGCGGACGCACGATCGCCGCGACGGATCGTCCGAACGCACCGACGGTGATCGTCGTCAACGACGCGCTCGTGCGGCGCTACTTCCCGAATGAAGACGCGCTCGGAAAGCAGATCGATCTCTGGGGCTTCAAGCGGACGATCGTCGGCGTCGTGCGCGGCGAGCGCTTCGGAGGTCCGCAGAGTGCGGCCGAGGCGGCGTTGTATGCGCCGTTGGTGCAGATGCCGATGAACCAGGTCACGCTCGTCGTGCGCGCGAGCGGCGAGCCGGGCTCCGTCATCGCCGGCGTGCGCGGCGCGATCGCGCGCATCGATCGCGACATCGCGCTCTTCGACGTCGAGCAGCTCGAAGACACGCTGCATCGCACCGTCGCCACGCCGCGCTTCCAGGCCGTGCTCATCACCTCGTTCGGCGCGATCGCGCTCCTGCTCGCCGCGATCGGCTTGTACGCGCTGATCGCGTATCAAGTGCAGCAGCGCACCAATGAGATCGGCATCCGCGTCGCCCTCGGCGCCACGCGCGCGGAAGTGGCGAGGCTCGTGCTCTCGCGCGCCGCGGCACTCGCGTTGACGGGAATCGCCGCGGGACTCCTCGGCGCGCTCGCCACCGCGCGCTTCCTCGAGTCCGTTGTCTTCCAGGTCAGCACGCGCGATCCCGCGATCTATGCCGCCGTGCCGCTGCTCCTCGTTGTCATTGCGCTGTTGGCAACGTGGATCCCCGCGCGCCGCGCGATGCGACTCGATCCCGCCACCGCCCTGCACTGCGAGTGAACGATGAACGCCATCCGTCAAACCGTCCGCTCTCTGCTTCGCGCGCCGGCGCTCACTTTCGCCGCTGTGCTCACGCTCGCCCTCGGCGTCGCGTTCACGACCACGATGTTCAGCGTCGTCGACGCCGTCGTGCTCAAGCCGCTGCCGTTCCGCGATCCCGATCGCGTCGTCGCGATCTCCGACGTCAACGTGAAGACCGCGGCGCGCGATCAAGTCTCCGCGACGAACTTTGCCGACGTCGCCGAGCGCGCGAAGACGCTGCAGTCGCCGTCGCTCTGGATCCGGCAGCCGGTGACGATCGCCGGCAGCGGCGATCCGGAGCGCGTCGAATCGCTGCGCGTGCAGCCGTCGCTCTTCGTCGCGTTCGGCGTGTCGCCCGTCGTCGGCCGCGGCTTCCGCGACCGCGAAGAGCGCGTCATCGTTCTCGGCGCCTCGTTCTGGCAGTCGCACTTCGGCGGCGATCCCGGCGTCATCGGCAGCAGCGTGCGCGTCGACGGCGTCGCGCACACGATCATCGGCATCTTGCCTCCGCACTTCCGCTATCCCGATGCGGACGTCGCGCTGTGGCAGCCGCTCGTGCTCAAAGACTTCGAGAAGCGCTTTCGCGCGAAGCGGATGTTCGAGGCGGTCGCGCGACTCGCGCCCGGCGCGACGCTCGCGCAGGCGCGGGCGGAGGTGAAGACGATCGCGGATGGATTGGCGCGGGAGTATGCCGAGGACAATCGGGGATGGACGACGGAGGTGCGGGCGGCGCGGGATGCGATGGCGCCGGACGCGCGCACGCTCTGGCTGCTGTTCGGCGCGGCGGTGCTCGTGCTCATCCTCGCGTGCGCCAACGTCG
>DATELS010000310.1:0-11832 GCA_035276365.1 Thermoanaerobaculia bacterium | reverse complement strand
GCCGCCGTTACGGGGGGCGGGAGCGAGGACGCTCCCGCATCAGCCGGCGGGACGCCGGCGCTCCGCTAGCGTTCTCGCCGCACCGACCGCCGGCACTTCGCTTCCGCGCGTGATTCGATTTGTCGCACGCGTTCGCGCGAGAGGCCGAGGATCTCGCCGATGTCGCGGAGCGTGAGCTCGTCGTCTTGCAGGACGCCGTAGCGCAGCTTCACGATCGTCTTCTCTTCCAGCGTCAGCGCGTCGATCGCTTGTTGGACCGCGCCTTTTTGGCGGAGGTCCTGGAGGAACGGCATGCGGTCCTTTGCGATATCCGGTGTCATGCCTTCGCGGCGATCGTCCAGCTCGTACCAAAAGTGCGGCCATGCTTTCGGGTTCGGGTTCGTGTAGAGCAGCAGCACCGCCAGCTCGCTCTCGCTGATCGACAGCTTCTCGCACACCTTCGCCTTCGCGCTCTCGAGCACCGACGTCACGTTCTCCACCTCGCGGTTGAGGAATGAAGCCAGGTCCTTGATGCTCTTCGGGATGTTGTCGCTCACGCCGTGGCGCAGCGTCAGCACGAGGCGCTCCTTCGGCGAGAGCTCCGACATGTGCGCGAGCAGCTCCTCGCGGCGCGACTGCTCCTGCATCTCCACTTCGGCGGACGGGATCGTCGTCTGCTCGATCACGTCCGCGAGCTCCGTGTGCGACTCGTCGTCGAGCTCCGCGTTCAGCGAATAGTTGTCCGTATTCGCCTGCAGCAGCGTCTGCACTTCCTTCACGCTCACGCCCAGGTTCGTCGCCAGCTCCTCGGGCGTCGGGATGTGATTCCCTTCCGACATCGCCGCGGCGATCGCCTTCTCCAGGCGATACATCAGATTCGCGCGTTTCGGCGGGAGGCGAAACGCGCCGGCCTGTTCGGACAGCGCGTGCAGAATCGCCTGGCGGATCCACCACACCGCGTACGTGATGAACTTGACGTTCTTTTCCGGGTCGTACTTCTTCGCGGCGTGGATGAGACCGATGTTGCCTTCGTTGATCAGGTCGAGGAAGAGCACGTGCGCGTTGCGATACCGCTTCGCGTATGAGACGACGAATCGAAGATTCGCCTTGACCAGCTCCTCGATCGCGGTCTTGTCGTCCTCCTGCACGCGGCGGCCGAGCTCCTTCTCGCGCTCGGGCGTGAGCCGCGGGATCTTCGCGATTTCCTGCAAGTAATGATTGAGGAGATCGTAGGACTCGTCTCGCTGTTCGTGCCGGGCCATGTTCCGCGGAGCACGAATTCTACCTTGCCTCCTTACTTCCGCGCGACCTTCGATGCATTCCGCGGATCGTTCAGCTCGCGCGCGATCACGCGAAAGTCGACGTCCACACGCACCAGCACCGTGTCTTCATCGTCGCGCGTGAGGATCAGGAGGTCGACGCGATTGCCCGAGTCGGACGGCTTCGCGAAGATGAAACTCCACCCCTTGGAGCGTCGCGACCACGTGCGCACGAGCGGCACGTATCCCGGTCCCGCCTTCTCTTCGAGGATGCGGTTCAGATCGTGCGGATCGATCTTCGCGCCGCCTTCGAACGTGACGAGCTGAAAGTCGTGCACGCCCTCGGGATGCGCAACCCACACGACCGCGCGCGCGAGTCCGAGGAACGGGATCCAGACGCGCTTCACTCCGGCGTGGCCGTCGATCGCGCGCGCGACGGAGTTGAAGTCCGCGCGCATCGGGATCGCAATGAGAATCGCGAAGGCGAACAGCGCGAGCGCGCGCTTAGTCATTGTCGTGATCCTTCTTGTCCTTCGTGATCTCGGGGATGCCGAGGTGGCCTTCGAGGTCGGCGAGGCGGTCGATGTCGATCGGACCTTCGATGCTGATCACCGTGAACTGCCGCGGCTCCGCGGAGATCACGACCAGTCCCGTCACCTTCTCGCCGCGCATGTCGGCCATGATCGTGACGTTCTCCTTCTTCTTGCTGCGCACGTTCACGAACGGCTTCCACGTCGGGCCGAGCTGCGCCTTCACTTCGCTCGCGAGACGCTTGTCGTACGCGTTGTCCTCGTCGAACTCGTAGCTGCGCACGTAGATGCCGGTCAGTCCGCCGATCATCTGCCGCACGCTCCGCTCCTCGGGATCGCTGTTGGAGAGAAACTTCGCGGCCATGCGCAGCATCGAGGCGTCGAGCGTGACTTCGACCGTCTCCGACGCGCGCTCTTCGAGCGAGGGGAAATCCATGTTGATCTTCTGCGCCGACGCGGGAATCGCCGCGGCAGTGGTGAGAGCGAGGACGATCAGAAACTTACGCATTGCATTTCTCCTTTGATGTCGATTCAGCGACGCGACTCGACGGCACGCACCTGCTCGCGCGCGAGGGACACCTTCTCGCCGGCGATGCGCATCGCCACGAGGAGCTGTTCTTTCGCGCGTTCGCCGCGGCGGATCTCCACCACACGGTACGTGGTGTAGCCGCCGAGGATCGCGGCGAGAGTGACGGAGGCCGCGGCGGCGCGCCACCACGTAGGGCGGCGGCGCTTCCGATCCTCCTCGTCGATCCGCGCGAGGACGCGTTGCGCGAAGCCGGGCGCGGGTGCGCGGCGGCCAAGCGCGTGTTCGAGTTCACGTTCGAGGTTCATGGGTGTTTCTCCAGCTTCTTACGCAGGGCCTGCAGGGCGCGGTGCAGATGACTCTTCACCGTGTTCACGGGGACTCCGACGATCCGGCAGATGTCCGACGGATCGAGGTCTTCCTGATAGCGGAGCGTGACGACGGCGCGCTGCATGTCCGGCAGCTCGGCGATCAGCGCGCGCAGGCGCCGCTCGAGCAGCGGGTCCGCCGGCCGATCGATCGACTGCACCTCGGCCGCGTCATCGAGGCTCACCGCCTTCATGCGCGCGCGGCGCGTCTGATCGATGCAGCGACGCGTCGTGACCTGGCGCAGCCAGAAGAGCAGATGCGCGTCCGACTCGATCGTGTCGAGACTGCGATAGAGCTGCAGGAACACGTCCTGCGCGATCTCCTCGGCACGACCGCGATCGCTGAAGAAGTGCCACGCGAGGCTGTAGACCATCGCCTCGTGTTGCTCGATGAGCTCCGCGAACGCGTCATGGTCCCCCGTCCGCGCCCGGTCGAGAGTCGAGAGCGCGGAGGGGAACTGAATCAGCTCGGGCACGATTGCCGTCATCCTGACGGCTATATACGAGGGTTTCGGGGGTTCGGGTGCAGCTACTTCTTCGAAAGCGTCATTTCGAAGAACTTCATCCAGTTCGCGCCGTTGTCGCGGGTGAACTCGCCGACCTCGTTCCACTCGCCTTTCTCCGTGAGGCGCATCGTGTAGCGCATCTTGCCGCCCGGCACATCCATCGACCAAACGCCGACGTTCGGCGCCGTCACGTCGAGCGTCGTCTCCATCGCGCCGTACTGCGCGGTGTAGGTCGAAAAGCGATACGTGTTCTTCGACTCGTCCCAGGAGAGCACGGCCAGCGCGTCATGCACGACGTCGCCGATGGACCCGTTCTCGTTCTTGCGCTTGCCGAGTCCTTCGACGAGCAGCACCTTGCCGCCGAGCTTCGGCTTCACACTTTCCGTCTGGTAGACGTACTCGCGCTTCGGTCCCATCTGAAACCACGCCTCGCCTTTCCACTCGCCGACGAGGAAGTCGAGCTTCTTCATTTCGTCGGCGGCGAACAGCGAGGTGGCGGCGAAGAGCGTGAGGAGGAACAGCAGTTTTCTCATGCGCGCATCATCGGTCCGGCGAAGCGCGCGCAACAGTGACGAATGTCAGGGAACGCGATACACGACCGCGTTGATGTGCATACCCGCGCCGACCGACGCGAACAGCAGCACGTCGCCGCTCGCGAAGGCATGTCCTTCGAGCTCGCCCTTCGCCATCAGATCGAGCATCGTCGGCACCGTCGCGACGGAGCTGTTGCCGAGCCAGGAGATCGTCATCGGCAGGACGTCGTGCGGCACCGGCTCGCCGTACAACTCATACAGCGCGGTGACGATCGCCTCGTCCATCTTCCCGTTTGCCTGATGGAGCAGGATCTTGTGCACGTCGCGGATCGTCATGCCCACCGCGTCGAGGCATTGCTTCATCGCGCGGGCCACCGTCTGCACGGCGTAGCGATACACCTTGCGCCCTTCCATCTTGAGGAAGAGCGACTCGAGGAAGACTTCTCCGTTGTACGACGGACCCATGAAGAGCATGCCCGCGTGATCGAGCGTGTCCGAGCGCGCCGCGTGGGCGAGGATGCCCACCGGCTCGTCCGTGTCGCGCGCCTCGACGATCGTCGCGGCCGCGCCGTCGGCGTAAATCAGACTGTCGCGATCGTGCGGGTCGGAGATGCGCGACAGCGTGTCCGCTCCGATGATCATCGCGCGACGGATCGTGCCCGAGCGGATGAACGCATCCGCGACGATCATCCCCTGCAGCCATCCCGGACAACCGAAGACGAGATCGAAGGCGACGGTGCGCGGCGTCTCGATCTGCAGCTTCGCCTTCACGCGCGCCGCGAGCGCGGGCACGAGATCGGATCGGCCGCCGCTGCGCACGTCGCCGAAGTTGTGCGCGACGATGAGATAGTCGAGCGACTCGCCGTCGACGCCCGATGATGCAAGCGCGTTCTTCGCGGCTTCGTACGCCATGCCCGAGGCGTCCATGTCATCGGGAGCGTAGCGGCGTTCGCGGATGCCGGTGATGGCCTCGAACTGCTCGAGAATCTCGGCGTTCGTCTTCTCGAGCTTCTCGCCATTCGGCGCGCGGAAGTCGCGGTCGAGAAAGAAATCGTTGCGGACGCGTACCGGAGGGATGTAGCTGCCGGTACCTGCGATTACCGTGCGCGTCATCGCTTCGAATCGTATGACAACGTGTCCAGCTCCGCGAGACGCGCGCGCAGCGGCGTCAGTGCCTGCTCACGCTGCACGCGGATCGTGTCCGCGACCTTGCGGCGATTGCGCACATCGCGTCGATAGACCGAGGCGGCGGTGAGGCTGAAGGCGAGAAAGAAACTCCACGCCCACGACATGTGCTCGACGTCCGCCTGCGCCACCGCGAGCACGACGCCGGTGAAGACCCACATCACGAAGCCGACCGCGGTGCCGTAGAGCAGCATGGCGATGATGTCGGGCAGCGTGATCACGTGCGCCTGCGCGATACGCAGGTCCCAGTCTTTCGTCGCCGCGGCGAGATTCGCGGTGAGCTGCGCGCGTTGCTGGCGCGTGCGTTCCGGCGAGACTTCGATGCGCGCGCCGCAATACGCGCACGGCACGACGGCCGAGCCGTCATCGCGAAGAACCGCGGCGCAGCGCGGACACTTCATCGCGATCAGTGCGCGCCGACGGGCATGTCGAGCCGGCGATAGCGGCGCGTGCCCGGGAGGCAGCTCTTGTGCTCGATGTGGTACAGGTACTCGTCGCGGAACTTCTTCATGCTCGAGATCACGGGACCGATCGCGGCATCGCCGAGGGCGCAGAGAGACTTGCCGCCGATGTTGTCCGACATGTCGAGCAGGAGATCGGCGTCCTGCTTGCGGCCTTCGCCGCGCTCGATTCGATCGAGCACGGACTCCAGCCAGTTCGTCCCCTCGCGGCACGGCGTGCATTGTCCGCACGACTCGTGGGCGAAGAACTTCGAGAGACGCCACACGGCGTCGACGATGCACACGCTTTCATCGAGCACGATGATGCCGGCGGAGCCGAGCATCGAGCCCGCCTTCATGATCGCGTCGAAGTTCAGCGGAACGTCGATCTCGTCCGCGGTGAACATCGGTGCCGATGCGCCGCCCGGGATGACCGCCTTCACCTTGCGATCGCCGGTGATGCCGCCGCAGTGATCGAAGATGAGCTCCTTCAAGTTGATGCCCATCGGGAACTCGTACACGCCCGGCTTCTTCACGTTGCCGGAGACGCAGTACAGCTTCGGTCCCGTGTTCTTCGGCGTGCCGAAGGATTTGAACCAGTCCGCGCCTTTGTCGATGATCAGCGGGACGCACGCGAGCGTCTCGACGTTGTTGACGACAGTCGGTCCGCCGAACACGCCGACGACCGCGGGGAAAGGCGGCTTCACGCGCGGCTGCCCGCGATGTCCTTCGACGGACTCGATGAGTCCCGTCTCTTCGCCGCAGATGTACGCGCCCGCGCCGCGATGGACGGTGATGTCGAAGTCGAAGCTCGTGCCGAAGATGCCTTTGCCGAGGAAGCCTTTGGCGCGCGCTTCCTCTAGAGCTTTGTCGAGCACTGTCGCGCCGTAATAGAACTCGCCGCGGATGTAGATGTACGACATCGGGCAGGAGCCGATCGCGAACGCGGAGATGATCATGCCCTCGATGAGGAGGTGCGGATCCTGCTCGATGATGACGCGGTCTTTGAACGTGCCCGGCTCGGACTCGTCGGCGTTGCACAGGAGATAGGTCGGACGCGGCGCGTTGCGCGGGACGAATCCCCACTTCATGCCGGTCGGAAATCCCGCGCCGCCGCGGCCGCGCAGTTCGGAGTCCTTGACGACTTGGATGATCTGCTCCCAGGTCATCGTCGTCAGCGCCTTGCGCGCCGACTCGTAGCCGCCCGCCTCCATGTACGTGTCGATGGAGGTGGAGTTCGGCTTGTCGATGTTGGCGGTGAGGATTTTGATCGGATCCATCGGCGCGCTACTTGAGCTGCGTCAGCAGCTTCTCCATCTTCTCGACGTTCATGTTCTCGTGGTAGTCGTTGTTGATCTGCACAACGGGGGCGGTGCCGCAGGAGCCGAGGCATTCGACTTCGGTGACGGTGTAGAGGCCGTCCTTCGTCGTCTGGCCGGGCTCGACGTGCAAACGCTCGCAGAGGCGATCGTAGATGTCGTACGCGTTCGTGACCATGCAGCTCAGGTTCGTGCAGACCTGCAGGTGGTACTTGCCCACCGGCTTCTGGTTGTACATGTTGTAGAACGAGACGACGCCGAAGACGGTCGCGGGCGAGAGATCCAGCAACTCGCTCACGTACAGCACCACCTCGGGGCGAATCCAGCCCCACACTTCCTGCGCGAGATGGAGCACCGGCAGGAGCGCGGCCTCTTTCGTCGGATAGCGCGTCAGGATCCAGTCGAAGCGCTTCTTCGCCTCTTCGGGAAACTCGACGGCTTTCGCGGGATCGGGGAAACGGTCTTTGGCGTAGGGATTATCGGGACGGAGATCGGCCATCGTTACTTCCAGTCGAACGCTTTCTTCTTCCAGACGTAGACGTAGCCCACGGCCAGAAGAACGATGAAGACGAGCATCTCGCCGAACACGAACCAGGAGATGCCCGCGGAGGCGCGCGTGGCGTCGCGGTAGATCACCGCCCACGGATAGAGAAACGCGGCCTCGATGTCGAAGAGGATGAACAGCATCGCGATTTGGTAGAAGCGGACGTTGACGCGCTTCCGGTTCTCGTCGAGGAGCGGCACACCGCTCTCGTACGGCGCGAGCTTGGACGGATTCCGCTGATGCCGTCCCACGATCCAGTTCAGACCGAGGAAGATCGCGCCGAGGGCGGCGGCGATGAAGAGCATGAGCAGGATGGGAATGTAGCTGTTCGTCATGAAGCGGGCGAGATACTACAACCAGCAACGAGCCACCAGCAACAGACGCGCCGAGAGGCGCGCGTCTACGCGGCGGACTCGGTCAGATACGACATCGCGCTCTCGCGCGAGTCGAAGATCTTGAAGACCGTGTCCAGCTTCGTGATCTTCAGGAGGGCGAGGATGCGGTGCGACGGTTTGACCAGCGCCATCTTGCGCTGGCGGTCTTCGAACTTCTGCAGGTACCCGATCAACTCGCCGAGGCCGGTCGAGTCCATGTAGTTGATCGCCTCGAAGTTGATCATCACCGGACCGGTCTCGTCGTTGAGCACTTTCTCGAGGTAGCTCGAGAACTCGCGCGCGCTTTCGCCGAGCTTGATGACGCCCTGGATGTCGAGCACGGTGACGTCGTTGACGCGGTTTTTAATGATGTTCATACGGACGCGGCGAAGTGTATCAGACGATGCTAGCTCGCGTCGCCCCGCCCAATGCGATCCGTGATCAGCGAGACGAGCGAGAGCACGAGCGCGCCGGCGATCGCCCACCCGAAGCCGCCGATCGCGAATCCCGGCACGAGCCACGCCGTCAGCTCGAGCATGATCGCGTTGAGCACGACGAGGAACAAACCGAGCGTCAGGACCGTGATCGGCAGCGTGAGGACGAAGAGAATCGGCCGCACGATCGCGTTCAAAAGGCCGAGGACGAGCGCCGCGATCGCCAGGCTCATCCACGACTGATACGCAAAGTGCGGGACGAGCTTCACGACGACGAAGAGCGCGAGCGTATTGAGAATCCAGCGCACGAGCAGGCCCATGCGCTGGATTCTACGCCTGCTATTCACGGACGGCGCGATAGTCGACGTTGTTGATGTTGAACAGCAGCGCGACCGGCTTCCCGCTCGCGTCGACCTCGAAGCGGAACGTGCCCGCAATCTCGTCGCTGAAGAATTCCGTCTCGGAGATCGGTCGCAGCGCGATCGTGCCGCCCGCCTGCGAATACAGCACCTTCCCCGCCTTCGTGATGCGCATCTTCATCTTGTCTCCCAACGAATACGTTCCGACATACCGCGCCAGCACCTCCTCGGACACATCCGCCACGATGCGCACCGGCGAGAACTGCACCGGCGGCAGCGTGATCACGCGCTCTTGTAGCTTCTCGCCGCGCAGGAAGCTCTTCATCGCCTCGAAGATCTTCGGCGACGAGAGAAAGAGCGGATCGCTGTGTCCCGCGCCTTCGATGATGAGGTGCTGCGCGTTCGGCATCGTGCGCCGCAGTTCCCCCGCCTGGCGCGGGCGCGTGCGGCCGTCGAGTGTTCCGCTGATGAGCAGCACCGGCACGTTGCTCATGAGCGGTCCGCGATACGCGTCGCCGACGTCGGGCACGTTCACGCCTGCGCAGACTTCGGGAAAAGGGATGTCGATCGCGTCGGCGAGGAGCGTGCGCTTTGCTTCGTTGGCGATGAGACGGCGGCGCTCTTCCGTGCGTCCGGCCGAGCAATCCATCGCCACCGACATGATCGAGCGCGGCGTGCTACGGCGCGCGTGCGCGACCGGAAGGGCGAGGCTCGTCCAGTCGCCGCGCTCCAGTCGCGTGATGAATGCGGGCAGGCCCGCGAAGGTGTCGGGTCCGATGAGCATGTCCGCGACCGTCGTCTGAAAGTCGAGCGGGCCGAGGACGTACGTCGTGCTGCGTCCCGTCTTCGGATCGGTGAGCGGGACGCGCTTCGGATTCTTCTCCAGCTCGCGCAGGACGTTCGTCATCGAGCGCATGAGATCGGGCGCGACTCCGTCCTTCGCAGCGAGTCGCGCGATGTCTTCGATCAGCGTCTGCTGATCGGACGGCAGCTTGTAGGTGTCGTCCGGACCTTCGATGCCGGCCATGATCGCGCGGTCGACGAGCGCCGGATGAAAGCGCATCGTCGCGATGGCGAGGTGCGAGCCGTAGCTGATCGTCCAGAGGACGAGCTTCGGCGCGCCGAGCGCCTTGCGCAGATCTTCGAGATCGGCCGCGGCCTCGCGGTTGTTGTACGCCGAGACGTCGACGCCCGACGCGCGCAGGCGATCCGCGCACTTGCGCACCGCGCGCGCGACCTCCGCCCCCGCCTTCGTGCGATCGAGCGGTTCGCCCGGCGCGATCACATACTCCTCGTCGCAGCGCATGTCCGGCTCGGACTCGCCGACGCCGCGGACGTCCCACGCGATGACGTCGCCGAATTCGCGCAGACCCATGAAGAGCGCGAAGCGCGTGCTCTCCGCGGCGTCGATGCCGGAGTTCCCCGGACCGCCGGCGAGATAGACGATCGGATTGCCGGGCTTCGCTGCAGTCGACTTGAAGCGGATGAATCGCAGCTTGATCGAGTGGGAGTCGCGCTTCGTGCGATTTTCGCGAACGACGAGCTCGCCCATCTCCGCGTCGACGACCGTTCCGTTGTTCGCCTTGAACGCGTACGGCTTGAATGTGACGGTCTGTGCCGTGAGCGTCGACGTGAACAGAACCATCAGCAGTGCATTGCGTATCTGCATGTGCATCTCTGACCTCCGCGGCAAACTACGGGACGTCGGAGCAGAAGTCGCACGCGCGTCGGTGAACGACACGCGCAGTCGGTGAACGAACTCCATGCTCCTCCTCGTCCTCCTCGCCACGCTGCAAGCTCCCAACGCCTTCCGCGTGCACGCCGGCGACGACGCGCGCTACGCATCACGCGCGTTCGACGACTCGTCGTGGCCGGTGATGGAGATGGAGACGGTGCGCGAGACGGGACCGGTGTGGTTCCGCAAGCCGATCGATTTGCGCGACGTCGAGCGCAAGCCCGGCCATCCCTTCGCCATCTACTTCACCGGCCTCGGCTCGCATGAGATTTTCTGGGACGGCGTGCGCATCGGCGGCGGCGATCGCATCGAGGCGCAGTACTACCTCCCCGATCGACTCGCCACTCCGGGCGTGCACACGCTGGCGATGCGCGGCGTCGCCGACCGTCGCGGCTTCGTGCCGAAGCACGGCTACTGGCTGCTCATCGTCAACGACTACGACACGCTGCTCGCAATGCGCACGCGCGCCGCGCACGTGTCGCTGATCGCGCTGAGCGCGATCGTGCTCACGGCGGTCTTCGCGTTCGCGATGTTCTGGATCGCCCGCCGCGACCGCTCCTTCCTCCTCCTCGGCACCCTCTGTCTCGCCGCCGCATTGATGCTCATCGCGGAGGCGTGGCGCCCGCTGTTCGGCTACACGTACGACTGGCACATCGTGCGGCTGCGCTGCATCGTCGCGCTGTCGTGGCTCGTCGGCGTGCAGCTCGTCGCGCTGATCGTGTCGCGCTTCCCGCATCGCCGCGCGCGCGTCGTGTTGCTCGGCGCTGCTCTCGCCTCCAGCGCGATGGCGTTCTTCGGCAGCGGCTGGGACACGAAGTCCGCGCTCATCTTCATCGTCTGCTTCCATACCGCGCTCGCCTGGACGCTCTTCGCCGCCGCGCGCCGCATGCGCGGTAGCGTCCCCGCGCTGATTGGCGTGAGCGTCGTCGCGATCGCGTCGTGGATTCCGGGCTTCCTCGACGTCTGGATCTACTTCGGACTCGACTTCCTCTTCATCTGCCTGCTCTGTTCACACGCGTTCGAGGTGCGGCGCGAGCAGCAGGAGAAGTCGCGGCTCGAGCTGGAGATGGTGCGCCGCCATCTGCAGCCGCACTTCCTCATGAACACGCTGACCGCGCTGTCGGAGTGGATCGAGGAGGAGCCGCGCACCGCGGTGCGCATGATCGATGCGCTGGCCGACGAACTGCGCATTCTCGGGACGATGTCGACGCAGCGCGTCGTCACGTTCGCGGACGAGCTGCGTTTGTGCCGCAGCCACCTCGCGAATATGAGCCTGCGCAAGGACGTCGCGTACGAGCTCGAAGTCGATGGCGTCGACGTGCGACGTCTCGTGCCGCCCGCGGTGTTTCACACGCTCGTCGAGAACGCGATCACGCACGGACCGCAACAGGAGCGCGTGACGCTGCGTCTCGCCGCGCGCGACGATCGCGGCCGCACGCGCTATGTCTTCGAGTCTCCCCTCGGTGACTCGCGCGACGAGACGCCGGGCGGCGGCACGCGCTACATCGAGGCGCGCCTGCGCGAGGTGTGGGGCAGCGCGTGCACGTTCACGCAGGGACGCGCGGACGGCGTGTGGCGCGCGGTGCTGGAGGTGCCGGCGTGAGGATCGCGGTCGTCGAAGACGAGGCGGTCGTCGCGCGCAGGCTAGTGCGCATGGTGCGCGACATCGTCGGCTCTGCCGAGATCGAGATCGCGCCGTCGCTGCGCGCGGCGTTCGACGTCGTGCGCAGCAAGCCGCTCG
>DATELS010000309.1:0-4168 GCA_035276365.1 Thermoanaerobaculia bacterium | reverse complement strand
GTTGAACATCTCGGCGGATCTGTTCAATGTCACGAATGAACGCACGGTGCTGTGGCGCGATAACCGGATGTACAACGCCACGGGACCCGATCCGATCAACAACAAGATCGAGCAGTTGCAGAGCCCGCGCGTGTGGCGTTTCGGCGCGCGCGTGCGCTTCTGATGCGGCTCGCTCTTGCGCTGCTGATTGCAATTCCGCTCCATGCGTCGATGACGCGGTACGACGTCGGCAATCCCGCTGACGTCGTACCGGTCCTTCACGGCCCGATCATTCATCTCGCCGGCGGCGGGGGAGACGTCGATGCCGCGTATCAGGAGGTCATCGACCGTCTGCGCGGGTGTACGGACTGTGCCGCGGAGATCGACGTCGTCGTTTTGCGGGCATCGGGCGGCGCGGGCTACAACGACTACCTCGACGCGATGCCCGGCGTCGACTCCGTGACGACGTTCGTCATTACGGATCGTGTGTCCGCGTTTTTACCCGAGGTGGTGGAGACGGTGAGGAAGGCGGAGTATGTCTTCTTCGCGGGCGGCGATCAGTGCAATTATGAGAAATTCTTCAATGGCGGCCCGATCGAAGAGGCCATTCGCGACGTGTACGCGCGCGGCGGCGCGATCGGCGGCACGAGCGCGGGCATGGCCATTCAGGGGAAGGTCGTCTACGACGCGTGCGGCAATGACGTGAGCTCGCAGTCCGCGCTCGCGCTGGCCGATCCGTACAACGAAGAGATCAGCTTCACGACCGACTTCTTCGACTGGCCGCACCTCGAGAACGTCGTCACCGACACGCATTTCCAGCAACGCAATCGGATGGGACGGCTTTTAGCGTTTCTCGCGCGGCAGTTGCGCGAGGGTGGTTCGGCATTTCTCGGCATTGCCGCGAATGAGAAGACCGCGGTGCTGGTCGACGATCGCGGAATGGCGCATGTCGTCGGCACCGGCCCGGCGTATTTCGTGCTCGCCGATCACTTTCCCGAGCGCGCCATCCCCGGGCAGCCGCTGACGTACTGCGGCTACAAGATCTGGCGCGTGCCCGCGGGCACGTCGTACGACCTCGTGCATCGCCCGCGGACCGGGTTTCGGGTGGTGGATGTGAATGAGGGCGTGATTTTGGGCGATCCGTATTAGCTGCTTCTAATCCGACAGCGCCGCCGCTAACACGATCGTCCTCTGAATCCCGTTGAAAATAGGCTCGATCTCGCAGTTTTCGTCGAGGCCGTGCGAGCCTTCGCACGGCGCCATGCCCATGCCCACGGCGGGGATCCCCGCGCGTAATGCGGCGCTCGTGTGGTTCGACGCCGTGTCCGTGATCGCGGGATTGAAGCCCATCGCGCGATAGATCGCCTCGACCGTTTGCACCATCTCCGAGTTTCTGTGGCCGGGCAGGCTGGCTACTTCCTCGGTCGAGTCGACGTCGCGGCGCATCGTCATGCCGGCGCGTTTCGCTTCCTCCTGCACGATGCGCTGGATCTCGGCATCGAGGCGCTTCAGGGTCGGCTCGTCGTTCGAGCGCAGGTCCATGCTCATCCACGCGTCCGCGGCCTTGGCGTTGAAGACGTCCGAACCGCGGAGCATGCCCACGTTGATCCATGCGTTCGACGGCACTTTCAGTTTGTAAATGCGGTCAATCGCGCGCGCGAGCGGCAGCGTCGCCGAGTACGGAGGATTCGACGAGCGGGTATGTCCGCCGGGTCCGAGGATGTGGTAGCGGTGCCAGTAGATGCCGATGCCGCCGTAGGTGAAGTTCTCGTAGCCGCCGTCGAACGTCAGATAGCGATCGATCGCGCCCTTGTGATCTTCGAGGAACTGGTTCACGCCGCGGAAATTCGTCTCCTCTTCGACCGTGAAGACGAACGTCAGATCGCCCTTCGTCTGCAGGTTCGCCGCGTTCATCGCGCGGATCGCCGCGAGCAGCGCGGCCACGTTGCGCGTGTCGTCGCCGATGCCCGGCGCGTACAGCTTCCCGTTCTCCATGCGCGTCTTCACGTTCGTGTCGAGCGCGAACACCGTGTCGAGATGCGCGTCGAGGACGACGTGATGTCCGCCGCCCGTTCCTTTGCGCGTGCCCATGACGTTGCCGGCCGCGTCGCGATGCACGTCGGTTAGCCCGTACTCGCGCAGCAGCGCCTCCACCGCGTCCGCGCGCTTCTGCTCGTGTCCGGACGGCGCCGGAATCTCGGTGAGCATGCGCCACTGCGCGATCGTCGCGTCGTGATCCGCGGTCACCGCGGCGAATGCGCGCGTGAGATCGTCGCGGCCGAGGAAGGTGCGCATGGCGTCGATGCGGGGGTTGGCGGTGGGAGGCGGCGTCGCCGTGCGGCACGCGGCGAGGATGACGAGGAGCGCGGGGACGAGGGAGCGTTTCGCAGTCACGGCGCGATGGTTCCCTCTCGCGCGTGACGCGCCGCCTCGGAATCGCGCTGATCGCGACATCGATGGTGGCGCTCGCCATCGCGAGTTGTCATCGCTCCCGCGAAACGCGCGACGTCATCCTCGTCACCATCGACACGCTGCGCGCCGACGCCCTCGGCCGCGGCCGCACGCCCTTCCTCGATTCGCTCGCCGCGCGCGGCGTCGTCTTCACGCATGCGCACGCGCACAACGTCGTTACGCTGCCGTCACACACGAACATCCTCACCGGCCTTTATCCGTGGCAGCACGGCGTGCGCGACAACGCGGGCTTCACGCTCGACGCGAAGCATCCGACGATCGCCGCGCTCCTGCACGACGCCGGCTTCGCGACGGGTGCGTTCGTGAGCGCGTATCCGCTCGACTCGCGCTTCCGGCTCGATCGCGGCTTCGACGTGTACGACGATCACTATCGATCGGCGAGCGGCGCGCTCGACTTCGCGGTGCAGGAGCGGCCGGGCGCGGAGACGCTCGCCGCCGCGCGCGCGTGGTGGGACGGCGTCGCGGGGCGCAAGCGCTTTCTGTGGGTGCATCTGTACGAGCCGCACGCGCCGTATCTGCCGCCGTCGCCGTTTCGCGAGCGCGAGCGCGCGCAGCCGTACTACGGCGAAGTCGCCGCGGCCGACGCCGCACTCGCCGCGGTCCTCGGACCGATGCTCGACGCGTCGCCCGACGCGCTCCTCGTCGTCACCGGCGATCACGGCGAGTCCCTCGGCGAACACGGCGAGCAGACGCACGGACTCTTCGCGTACGAGGCCACGCTGGCGGTGCCGCTGATCGTCGTCGATCCGCGCGAGAAGCATCGCGTCGACGCGCGTTGGGTGCGGCACATCGACATCGCGCCGACGATCGCGGAGAAGACCGGCATCGCGCGTCGCGCCGATTGGAAAGGCGCGTCGCTCTTCGCGCAGGACGCGCGCGGCTACACGTACTTTGAGTCGCTGTCCGCATCGCTCAATCGCGGCTGGGCGCCGCTCGTCGGCGCGCTCGATGAAGGTCGCAAGCTCATCGAGCTGCCGATCCCCGAACTCTACGATCTTCCGTCCGATCCGCACGAGGCGAAGAATCGCTACGCGGACGAGCGGCGCAGCGTGGCCGCGCTGCGCAAGATGCTCAAGGAAGACGCGCCGTCGACGTCCGCCGCGGGACGGCAGTCCATCGATCAAGAAGAACACGCGACGCTCCTCAGCCTCGGCTACCTCAGCGGCGCGCAGACAAAGACCAGCTACACCGCGGCGGACGATCCGAAGAATCTCGTCGGCCTCGACAACCAGTTGCACGAGGCCATCGCCGCGTATCAGATGGGGAAGCTCGACCGCGCGATCGAGCATGCGCGCGCGCTGCTCGCCGCGCGTCCGGACATGCAGATCGCGCAGGAGCTGCTCGCGTTCTTTCTCGCGGAGAACGACAAGCCCGCGGACGCGATCGCGGTGCTCGAGCGCCGCGTGGCGGAGGGGAGGGCGAACGACGCGATCCGCATCCGCCTCGGACTCCTGCTCAGTGAAAGCGGCCGCGCGCGCGAGGCGCTGGCGTTGCTGCGTCCGTTCGCCGATCACGACGATCCCGATCTCTTGAACGCGTACGGCATCGCGCTCGCGGACAACGGCGATCTCGCCGGCGCGGTGCGCGAGTTCCAGCGCATCCTCGCCGAGGATCCCGACAACGCGCGCGCGCACCAGAACCTCGGCATCGTCGCGCTGCGCGCGGGAGACGTCGAGCGTGCACGCGCGTCGCCGCGCAAAGCGCTGGCGCTGAATCC
>DATELS010000308.1:0-5153 GCA_035276365.1 Thermoanaerobaculia bacterium | reverse complement strand
CGCGGCGGCTCGCACGTGCTGCAGCGCATCTCGCGCGCGGACGTGGTGCTCAAGCTCGTCGCGCGACGGCAGCCGCTGCCGCCGACCGTACGCCGGCGCGATTACGTGTGGGAGATCTTCGCGAAGCGCGGAGTGCCGAGCGCCGCGGTGAACTGGTGGGCGACGAGCGACGAGCGAAACGGTGCGCTGATATCGATCAGTCCGGAGACGATTTTCGTCGCGGCGAAGGCGGATCCGCTGCGCCTCGACGCGATCGCGGAGCAACGGTTCGCGTCGCAGAACGCGCGCTTCGTGACGGTGTACCTGCCCGCGCTCGACGTGATCCTGAATCGCCTCGACCTCGATCAGTCGACGAAGCTCGCACGCTCGCTGCGCGCGCTCGACGGCATCGCGCGAACGGTGAACGACGCACGCGCACGCGGCTACGACGTCGTGCTCGTCGGACTGCCGGGCGATGGGCAGCGCGGAAAAGCGGTGCTCGCGTCGAACATGAACATCGCCGCGGGAACGGCATGGAACATCGCGCCGGCGCTGCTCGAGGCGATGGGTTTCCCTGCTTCGGCGGAGATGCCCGGGGCGCAACACACGAGCATCGCGAGCTATGGACCGCGCAAGTCGCGCGCGTCGGCGCAGACCATGAATGATGAGTATTACGAGAATTTGAAATCGCTGGGATACATACGATGAGAAAAGTGATCGCACTGTTTGTTTTTGCCTTTGCCGTTTCCGCGCAGCACCCCATGACCTTCGACGACATGGCTGCGATGCGCCGCATCGGCGCGCCGCATGTGTCGCCGGACGGGAAGTGGATCGCGTATGACGCGAGCACGATCGATCTCGCGGCGAATGCGCGTCGCGCGTCGATCTACCTCGTTCCCGCCGACGGCTCCGCGCCGGGGCGCGCGCTCACGGACATCACCAAGCAGGAAGAGAGTCCCGCGTGGTCGCCGGACGGCAAGACGCTGGCCTTCCTCTCCAATCGCGAAGGCGATGCGAAGCAGGTCTGGCTGTACGACGTCGCGTCGGCGAAGGCGCGCAAGTTCACGAGCCTCGCGGGCGGCGCGGCGTCGGTGAAGTGGGCGCCGGATGGCTCCGGCCTCCTCGTCGTCTCCGACATCTATCCCGACTGCGGCGTCGATCCCGATTGCGCGAAGCAGAAAGACGCGGCGGCGGAGAAGAAGCCGTCGAAGGCGCGCGTCATCGACAACCTCTTCTATCGTCACTGGAACGCGTGGATCGAGCCGACGCGCGCGCATGTGCTCTTCGTTCCGCTCAGCGGCGCGGCGCGCGATCTCAGCTCCGGCGCCACCGATGCGGCGGACGTCGACATCTCGCCCGACTCGAAGGAAGTCGTCTTCTCGCGCAACACGGATGAGCGTCCCGAGCGCTCGACGAACGCCGATCTCTTCATCGTGCCGATTGCCGGCGGCGAAGCGAAGCGCATCACCTCGCGCACCGGCGCGGACGCCGGTCCCGCGTACTCGCCCGACGGACGTTGGATCGCGTATCGCTCGCAGGCGCGCGCGGGATACGAATCGGATCTTTGGGAACTGTGGCTGTACGACCGCGCGTCCGGCACGTCGAAGCGCATCGCCGCCGACTTCCCGAACTGGATCGAGTCCGTGAACTGGGCGCCGGACTCGAAGTCGATGTACATCACCTCGCCGCTCAACGGCCGCATGGCGATTCACGAGATCACGCTCGACGGCCGCGCGATTCTCGTCTGGACCGGAGGCTCCGTCGATGCGCTCGACGTCGCGCCGAACGGCAAGACGCTCTACTTCGCGTCGTCGACGCTGCGCCGTCCCGCGGACATCTATTCACTCACGCGCGGCGGCACGCCGAAGCAACTCACGCACGAGAACGACGCGCTGCTCGCGCAGATCGCGATGGCGTCGACCGAGGACATGTGGTGGGACGGCGCGGAAGGCGCGCGCGTGCAGGGGCATCTCATCAAGCCGCCGAACTTCGATCCGTCGAAGAAGTATCCGGCCATCGTGCTCATTCACGGCGGACCGCAGGGCGCGTGGGGCGACGCGTGGTCGTATCGCTGGAACCCGCAGCCGTTCGCGGCGCGCGGCTACGTGATCCTGATGCCGAACCCGCGCGGCTCGTCGGGATTCGGACAGAAGTTCGTCGAAGAGATCTCACGCGACTGGGGCGGCAAGGCCTACACGGACGTCATGAACGGCGTCGATCGTCTGGCGGCGCTGCCGTACGTCGATGGCAATCGACTCGGCGCCGCCGGCGGCTCCTACGGCGGCTACATGGTCGACTGGATCCTCGGCCACTCCAATCGGTTCAAGGCGCTCGTCTCGCACGCGGGCGTGTACAACCTCGAGTCGATGTACGGAGTGACGGAGGAGTTGTGGTTTCCGGAGTGGGAGTTCGGCGGGAATCCGTGGGACAACCCGGAGCTGTACGAGAAGTGGTCGCCGCATCGCTTCGCGAAAAACTTCGCGACGCCGACGCTCGTCTCGCACGGCGAGCTCGATTTCCGCGTGCCGATCGGAGAAGGCTTGCAGCTCTTCACCGCGCTGCAGCGGCGCGGCGTGCCCTCACGCTTGCTCTACTTCCCGGACGAAGGGCACTGGATCCTGAAGCCGCAGAACTCGAAGGTGTGGTTCCAGACCGTCGGCGACTGGTTCGATCAGTGGCTGAAGTGAGGTAGCTGGTTGCTGGTTGCTGGTTGCTCGTGGGTCTTGCGACATCCACAAGCGCTGCGAGAAACCGCAGACAACCAGCCACCAGCAACCAGCAACGTGTGACTAACCGCGCGTAACGCCCGCCGGCGCAGCGGCGCCGGCGCCGACTCCGCCGCCGCCTTCGCCCGGTCCGAGCGCGGGGCGTGCGACCGTCGACGTGATGCCGACTGCTTCCGCGTACTTGAGGTACGTATCGATCGATGCGATGACGACGCGTGCTTCAACCGTGATCAGGTCGATGCCGACCAGTGAGATGCGGACCCACGCGTCGACGACGATACCCTTATCGAGAATCCGGTCGAGTACGTCAATGAGACTGGTGCCGCCTGGGGCGCGTTCGACAGCCATGACTTACCTGCCTTTCCTCTCTCCCGGCTTCCCCGCGGGAAGCGCGTTGAGTTGTTGTTCGAGCTCAGCGATCCGGTTGCGCAGCTCGTCGTACTCCTGCGTCTGCAGCGCACGAGGATCGCTCGAATAGAAGCGGTCCGATCGCCACCAGTTGATCCCGATCGCCTCGGCCTTGTCGATCGAGCAGATCACGAGGCGAAGCTGGATCGTCAGCAGCTCGACATTCGCCAGCGACACCTTCACGTCGCCCGCGACCACGAGCCCCTTGTCCAGGATCTTGTCGAGGATGTCCACGAGCCCCTGCGGCTGCCGCTGGAGCGCTCCCCGATCCTCAATGGGCAATCGAAACTCCCTTCATCTGCGGGTGCACGTGTACCACATCATTCCCACATCTTCAAAGGTCCGAGTTTCAAATTCAGCTCCTCATCGCTGAGCCCGAATGTGCGCTTCAACTGGCCCATCTTCTCCTCGAGTTTCATCAGCGCGTTGCCGAGGCGCTCGATCTCTTCGTCGGTGAGATTGCCGGCGTCCATGCGGCGCAACGCCTGCTTCTCGAGCAAGCGCCGCACGAGCTCCACGATCGACAACACGAGCTTCGCGAGGCCGTTCTCCACGACCTCCGGATCCGCGGAGATGCGCTCGGGCACGATCGACTCCGTGAACGTGAGTGCGGCGCGCAGCTCCTCTTCTTCATTCGTGATCAGCATCGGCGAAGACCTCCAGCGGCCACGGACCGGAAAGCAGAAACGGGACGTGCGGACAACGCGCGCGCAGCTCCTCGCCCGCCGCGTTCACGGCATCGAGCTCCGCGCGCGCGACGAGCGCCGCGAGCTCTACCGACTTCTCGTCGCGATGGATCCAGCGATGCCGCACCGCGTGCGGCACGAGCAGCTCTTCCGCCGCGTCGCGAAACGCGGGATCGGCGGATGCGGACTGCGTCGCCGCGTGCAGCGCGCGCAGGTACTCCGCGCCGCTCGTGAAATCGTGGCGATCGGGACGCGCACGCGGCGTTGCGGCCGCGGTCTTGAGCGTCATCTCGACGTGCTCGCGATGCCTCGTCAGCGCGCGACGCCATGCGTCGAGATGCGTTGCGCATTTGCGATGCGCATCGTCCGCGCTCACCGCCGTGAAGCCGTAGCGGATGGCGATGAACGTCGCGGCCTCGAGCAGCTTCGCGCGGACGTTCGCCGCGCGCACGAGCAGCTCGCGATCGCCGAGAGGTTGATCATCCTCGATCTCGATCGCGCTCAGAAAGAGATCGCCGACCGCGATCGCGTCGGCGGCAGGCTCGATGTCATCGCGCAGAAGGTGGGCGCCGAGGATGAGGCGCTTCATCGCTTCGAGACGCGCATCACCGCGTCGACGTTCGCCAGCACGATGTTGAGGCCGAGGTAGAGGAGGTCGACGTCGCCGATGGAGATGATCGCCTCGCCCGCGATCACCACTCCGCGATCGAGCAGATGATCGAGCATCTCCAGCAGCGCGAGCTCTTCGAGTTCTTCAGGCATGGGCGAATGTATACGGCGGCCACGGCCCCGTGAGCGCGAGCGTCACGCCTTGGGATTCATAACGATCGGCGAGCCGCGTGCGGAGGTCCTGCAAGATCGCCTCCTCGTCGCGATTGATGAGCACATTGATCTGCGGGAACGCGCCGTCGCGGCGCTCGCGCGACTCCGCGAGCGTCTCGCAGCGCAGCGCGTCGAGCACCTGCCGCTCGATCTCCGCGAGCAGCTCGTTCTCCGCCGCCTGCGACGCGCGTTTGCGCTCGTCGTCGAATTTCTTGCGCAGCAGAAACGCCTTGCCCGGCGCGGCGGAGTCGATGTCGCGCTGCAGTCCGCGCAGCGACTCCACGCGCGTGCCGAGGGCTTCACTCCAGCGTGCGGGATCGAGCTCGATGCGCAGCGTCCACTCCTGTTTTCCGTCGAGGCGATCGAGCGCGGCGGAGAGCAGCTCGCGATTTTGTTCGAGGTACGCGCGCAACGCCTCTTCTCCGCTGAACAGCGTGAACGCGCGCAAGGGCACGATCGCCGCGGACTTCATCAAATCCGCGACGACTGCCTGATGTCGATAGCCCACGGCGCCGAGCCATTCGAGATCGCC
>DATELS010000307.1:0-7283 GCA_035276365.1 Thermoanaerobaculia bacterium | reverse complement strand
TCATCGTCCCCGTCCTCAAGCACGCCGACGAGCTGAACATCCTCGGCGCCGCCCGCGCGATCAACGACCTCGGCGACCGCGCGCGCTCGAAGAAGCTCGCGCCGGACGATGTGCAAGGCGGCACGTTCACCATCACCAACCCCGGCATCTACGGCGGTCTCTTCGGTCTTCCGATCATCAACCAGCCGCAGGTCGCGATCCTCGGCGTCGGCGGCATCAAGAAGCGCCCGATGGTGATGGAGACGAAAGACGGCGACTTCATCGCCATTCGCTCCATGTGCTACTTCTCCCTCGGCTTCGACCATCGCCTCATCGACGGCGCGATCGCCGATCAATTCATGGCCAAAGTGAAATCCGTGATCGAGGCGGGACAGTTCACCATGTAGGTGAACCGTCCCGTCTCGGCAGTTTTCCTTCTTCTCCTCGCGCTTTCAGCCGGCGCGCAATACGTTCCTCCTGTCCCCATCGGCGTGAAGACCGACGCGAAGGTGCGCGATCCGCGTCCGCTCGATTTCCCGTCCGAGAAGCTGCAGTGGATTCGCATCCGCTCGCCGCACTTCGATGTGATCAGCAGCGCGAGTCGCGAGCGGACCGAGGAGATCGTGTCGGATCTGGAGACGGTGGCGGCGGTGCTGAAGCGCACGAGCTCGCGCTTTCAGACCTCGCCCGGCACGACCACGATCTTCGTCTTCTCCAATCGCGCCGATCTCGACGCGTGGTTCGAGCTTCTCCTCGGTCCCGGCGATCACCGCCTCGGCGGCGCGTACGTGCGCCACGCGCGCGGCGGCACGATGCTCATCGACGGCGCCAATTCGGTGCGCATTGCACGCACGGCGATGCACGAGCTCGTGCATGATCTGCTGCGCCAGGGCGACGTCGTCCCGCCGCTGTGGCTCGAAGAAGGACTCGCCGAATACTTCAGCGGCGCGCGCGTTGAAGCGCATCGCGTCGAAGCCGGAAACGTCGTGCCGCAACATGCAGCGCTGTTGCGCCGGCAGCGCCAGCTCGTCCCGCTCGAAACCATGTTCGCCGTGCACCCGGAGACCGACGCCGCGGCCTCGCCGCTGTTTTACGCGCAGAGCTGGGCGGCGGTCGACTGGCTCATGCAGCTCGATCAAACGAAGTTCTACGACTTCCTGCAGGACCTCGAGCGCGGCACGCCGGTCGCGAACGCGCTCACGACGCATTACGGCAAGACGCTCTCCGATCTCGAGAGCGCGATTCGTCGTCGCGGACGCGTCTCCGGATCGACTGTGAAGTTCGCGAGCGAGGAGATCGTGAAATCCGCGCCGCCGGTCGATCTCGATCGCGCGACGCTCCTCTACGAGCTCGGACGCTTCCTCTCTGTCATCGCCGGCGCGGAGAAGGATGCGCAGCGACACTTTGCGGAGGCACTGCGCGTCGATCCGAAACACGCGCCGACGCTCGCCGCGACGGGACACTTCGCGGAAGCCGTCGCGGCTGCGCCGGAGGATCCGCAGGTGCTGCTCGCGTACGCGGAGTCGCTGCTCGAAACCGCGATCGGTCCGTTCGCCGGAGTGTTCGAGCCGCGCGAAGGCGACGTCGAGCGCTTCCGCAAGGCGCGCGCGCTGGCGAAGCACGCGCTCGAGATCGATCCGAACAACGCACGCGCGATCGGCGACGTCGGAGTCTCGTATCTCGTCGAGGGCGATCGTCGCGATGGCATCGCCGCGCTCCAACAAGCGCTCGCGCTTCTTCCGCGCCGCAACGACTATGCACTCAATCTCTACGCGATGCTGCTCCACGCGGGCGAGCGCGCGAAGGCCGACGCGCTCTTCGCGTCGAACTTCGCGAACACGCACGATCGACAGATCATCTTCGCCGCGCGCAATGTCCTGCTCACGGAAGAAGTGAACCGCGCGAACACGCTCGCGAAGTCGGGCAAACTCGACGAAGCCGCGGCGCTCATTCGCGCACTCGCGGCGGCGACCGAGGATGCGAGGGCAAGGCAGGATCTCGAGGCGCAGGCCGCGGAGCTCGACAAGACCGCCACGATCAACCGCCACATCAAGATGTACAACGACGCCGTGCTCTTCGTGAACACGAACCATTACGCCGACGCGCTGAAGATCCTCGACGCGATTCTGAAAGACGCGACCGATCCGCTCGTCATCGCCGATGCCACGCGCCTGCGCGACGAGCTGCGGAAGAAGCGGCGTTGAGCGTCGCGTTACGTGACGAGCGCATGCGCACATGTGAAGTGCACAACCTCCATCTCGTCACGTACGAGAACGGGATGAAGCTGCAGGAGAAGCTCGTGGAGATGCGGCAGCGCGACGAGCTGCCCGATCAACTCCTCCTCCTGGAACATCCGCCCGTCGTCACCCTCGGCCGCGGCGGCGACGCGAACAATCTGCTCGCCTCGCCCGAGATGCTCGCGAACGAACGCGTGCGCTTCTTCGAGACCACGCGCGGCGGCGACATCACCTACCACGGTCCGGGCCAGCTCGTCGGCTACCCCATCCTCCACCTCGGCGAGAACAATCGCGACGTACGCAAGTACGTGACGAAGATCGAGGAAGTGCTGATCCGCACCGTCGCCGAGTGCGGCATCACCGCGGAGCGCGTCGAAGGAAAGCGCGGCATCTGGGTCGGCAACGACAAGATTGCCGCGATCGGCGTGCGCGTCGCGCGATGGGTGACGTCGCACGGCTGGGCGCTCAACGTCAGCACGAACCTCGAGCACTTTCGCCTGATCACGCCGTGCGGACTGCACGGCACCGGCGTGACGTCGATCGAGCAACAGCTCGGACGTCGCGTGCCGCTCGACGAAGTGCGCGGAATCATCGCCGCGAAATTCGCGGACGTCTTCGAGCGCGAGCTCGTGCCGCGTCCGCCGACGATTCGCCTCGTCAAAGTCGTCGTGCACGACGGCGACCGCGTGTTGCTCCTGCATCGCCGCCGCGAGCGCGGCAACTTCTGGCAGCCGATCACCGGCTCGATCGAAGACGGCGAAGTACCGCTCGACACCGCGCGTCGCGAGCTGCGCGAAGAAACGGGACAGACCGCAGAGGTCACGGACGCCGCGCTCGCGCAATCGTTTCTCATCGAGTCGCAATACCTCGCCTCGCGTTACCCCGCGCCGATCATCGCCAGCGAGATCGTGTTCAGCGCCGCGCTCGACTCCGCGCTGCCGATTCGCATCGATCCCGACGAGCACGATGCGTGGGGATGGTTCAGCCGCGCGGAGGCGTACGAGAAACTGCAGTGGAGCGATGATCGCGAGGCGCTGGAACGCCTCGCGATCAACTGATCAACGCTCGCGCTGAATCACAAACTCGATCTCATCCACGACCACTTTCGACGCCTCAGGATCGAAGTCCGGTCCCGGCAGGATCGACTCATCGACGGCCTCAAAGATCACGTCGACGTCGAGCGCGCCCGTGCCTTCGAGTCCAAGCTCGTGCAGAGCGTCCGTCGCGTCGAACGTGCGGTCATCGGCGACATGATGATGCGCGTCGCCTTCCGGCTCGTCGGCGAAGAAGCTCATCGTGCCGACGAGCGCGCGCTGCTCGGGACGATCAGGACGCGCGAGAAAGACGCGGAAGCTCGTGCGCGGATGCTGCGCGAAATGCACGTTGCGCAGCACGAGCTCCGTGACCACGGGCAGCTCGGGCACCGCACGCAGAGCGAACTGGCGCGGGTGCGAGAGCGACGCCGTCGCGGGCAGCGTCACGCGGGTGCGCGTCGTCTGCGCGGTGAACGGCACGTCGTCTTCGTCATCGGCGATGACAACCGGCTTGCTCAGCGCTTTGCGCGCGGCGGTCACGGTCTTCGTCGACATCGCCGCGGCGGCCATCGGCGCGGCATTCATCCGCGGCCGCTGGCAGTTCGACGACTGCTGGTACACATAGTCAATCAGCGAACCATTGAACAACTCGCGGACGGCGTTCGTGACGGGATTGCCGTTCGTATCGACGAAGGTGAATGTCTGGCCCATGATCGAGTCGGGATTGCGATGGCCGCTGATGCTCAGCCAGCACTCCCACATGCGATCGATGTTGCAGTGATGCACCCAGAAGATCGGATCGTTCGGCGAGTACGGCACCGCGCCCATCACGGTCGCGCGGCACTGCATGACGTCGCAGTGCACGTTCGCATGCGGGCCGCGCTCGATCGCGAACTGATAGCCGGTGCTGCCGAGGAGGTCGGGCTTCTGGAGAGCGAGATCGATGTCCGTGTCCTTGGCCGGAAGCTTGCGCGTGTTGTTCTCCCATCCCGGCAGCCGGCGCTTGTCGTAAAGCGGATTGGCGACGGTCTGTCCCTGCGCATTCACGTATGTCGGCTCGCGAAACTCCTTCGGCATCTCGAGGTACGACGTGTCGCTGTAGTCCCAGTACGGCAAACGGAGATTCGGATCGCCGGCCGCCTCCTGCAGCACTCTCTCGAAGCGATACAGGAACAGGCGGTGCCACGCGAAGAAGTAGTCCGTGCCGTGCGCGCATTGGTCCCACACGCGCTGCGCGATCGCATCCGGCGGCGACATGTTCTGCACGCCGTCGAAGTACGGATCCCACGACGGGTCGGTCAGTTTGTTGTTCGTCCGCCAGGTCGCGACGGTGCCGCCTTTCGCGCTCGGGCCGAAGTAGCCGTGGATGTTCGCCCAGTACTCCCAGCTCTTGCGATACGTCGCCGTCGTGCGATCGGCGCCGTTGCGCGACTTCATCGTCGCGACGGCGTTGCGAAAGCTCTGCACGCGGTTCGGATCGCGCGCGAACTCCTGCCAGCTCAATCGCACCGGCGTCTGCGCGGCGACGCTGAACGCCGCGAAGACGAGCACTGCCTTCAAGACCATCCTCATCGTTGCCTCCTGTACACAAAGGTGTGACGCGGGAATGGCAATCCCTACCTGAGTGATATGGTCGGATGGATGACCCCGATCAACAAACGCGCAGGCATTCGTCCGGACTGGCTGAAGATTCGCGTGCCGGGCGATCTGCAGTCGCTGCCGGTTTCGCGTCTGCTGAACGACCTCGCGCTGAACACGGTCTGCCAGGAGGCGCGCTGTCCGAACATCTTCGAGTGCTGGTCCGCCGGCACCGCGACCTTCATGGTCCTCGGTGAGATCTGCACGCGCCGCTGCACGTTCTGCGCGGTCGGTCGCGGCGCGCCTGCGATCGCGGATCGCGACGAGCCGCGTCGCGTCGCGGAGGCGGTCGAGAAGATGGGCGTGCGTCACGCGGTGATCACGATGGTCAATCGCGACGACATGCCCGACGGCGGCGCGGAGCACGTCGCGCAGACGGTGCTCGCGGTGCGCGAGCGGACCGGTGCCGCGGTCGAGGTGCTGATCTCGGATCTCGAAGGCAATCGCGACGCGCTGCGCATCGTCATGCAGTCGCAGCCCGAAGTTCTCGCGCACAACGTCGAGACGATTCCGCGGCTGTATCCAGCCGTGCGACCCGTCGCGAAGTATCAGCGCTCGCTCGATCTGCTGCGATGGGCGCATGACGAGCGCACGAACGGCATGCTCACCAAGTCGAGTCTCATGCTTGGCCTCGGCGAGACGGAAGACGAAGTGCTGGAAGTCGCGCGCGATTTGCGCGACGCCGGCGTCGACATCTTCACGATGGGCCAGTACCTCGCGCCGAGCGAGAAGAATCATCCCGTGCGCCGCTACTACACACCCGAGGAGTTCGGGGAGCTGGGGAAGAAAGCGAAGGAGATGGGATTCCATCACGTCGAGTCCGCGCCGCTCGTACGGAGCAGTTACATGGCGCATCGGGCGGTCAGGTAGAATCCGCCTCCCATGCCGCGTGTGACATTCGCTGACGCAGAAAAGAGCGGCGAATTTCCCACCGGCAAAACGCTTCTGTCGATCGCCGGCGAGCTGGGCGTGCGCGTCAGTCAGGTGTGCGGCGGCGACGGTGCGTGCGGGACTTGCAGGATCGAGATCGTCGAAGGCTGGGACAACCTCACGCCGCCGACGCCGGACGAGACGTACAAGGAGCTCGAGGCGCCGCATCGCCTCAGTTGCCAGGCCCGGCTTTCGGGCGACGTGATCGTGAAAGTAGCGAAGATCGAATGACGTTGGAGTGTAACGATGACCGCAGTCGATACCGGATCCACCCTCACCGCCCAGCAGCTCGCGCTGATGTTTCAGTACACGGTCGAGGCGTACAAGACGTTTCAGAAGCTTGCCGAGAATCTGCCGAACCCGATGACGGCGACGATGTTCAAGCAGTTCGCCGTCGACGAGCGCGAGAACCGCGATCTCATCGAGATGAAGATCGCCGCCGCCCGCCAGGACCGCGTCCGCATCACCCTCGGCCCCGACATGATCTTCTCGGAGATTCACGAGGGCGAGATGTCGTACCGCGAGTCGGCGGAGTTCCTGATCTCGCGCGAGCTGACGATGCAGCGCAAGCTGCGCGAGTTCATCGGCAGCGCCTCGGAGATCGATCGCACGCTGCTGATCTACTTCGAGACGACGAAGCGCGCGCACATCGTGGAGCTCGAACGCGAGCTCGAGGTGATCCGCCAGGACGGCGACTGGTGGAAGCGCGAGGACGCGGAGTGGCGCATCGTGCACGGCGCCTCGCAGTCATGAACCTGACGCTCTCCCCCGAAGCCGCCGCGCGCCTGTCCGAGGATGGCGAAGGCCGCGTGCTGCGAATCGCGTTCACGACAGGATGCGGCGGCTCGGGCTATCGCCTCAGCTACGCCAGCGAGCCCGCGGAAGACGACGACGTGCTGCAAGTGGACGGAGTGACGATCGCGCTCGACAACATGGCCGCCTCACGCCTCGACGGCGCGGTGATCGAGTACGACCCGGAGGAGGATGGCTTCCTCCTCGAGCATCCGGACGCGGTGACCGCGGTCTGGTGCGGGTGAGCGGGAGCGCGGCTCACCGCTGCGCGGTCGCGAACTCCATCGCGTGATACGTGATGATGAGATCCGCGCCGGCGCGCTTGATCGACGTCAGCACTTCATTCATCACGCGTGGGCCGTCGATCCAGCCGCGCTCCGCGGCGGCCTTGAGCATCGAGTACTCGCCGCTGACGTTGTACGCGGCGATGGGCAGCGGGAACTGATCGCGCGCCTCGCGGATGACGTCGAGGTATGACAGCGCGGGCTTGACCATCACGATGTCCGCGCCTTCCTCGACGTCGAGGGCGATCTCGCGCAGCGCCTCGCGCCGGTTCGCGGGATCCATCTGATATGTCCGACGATCGCCGAACTGCGGCGCGGACTCCGCGGCCTCGCGAAACGGTCCGTAGAACCCGCTCGCGAACTTCGCCGAGTACGCCATGATCCCCACC
>DATELS010000306.1:0-3013 GCA_035276365.1 Thermoanaerobaculia bacterium | reverse complement strand
CTTCGCCGCGAACGCATCGAGCGGCTCGCCGGAGACGCGCCGCACGATCTCGCCCAACAGAACGTAATTAATGTCCGAGTAGCGAAAGATCACGCCGGGACGATTGAGCGGCGTCTCGGCGAGTGCGCGGCGCACTCCTTCGTCGTAGCCGGACCATTCGGCCGGTTCGAGTCCGGAACGCAGTCCGGACGTGTGTGTGAGCAGGTGCCGAATCGTGATCGTCTTGTCCGCGATCTCCGGCAGATACGTCGCGGCCGGCGCGTCGAGCGCGATCTTGCCGCGCTCGATGAGCAGCCAGATCGACGGCGCGGTGGCCACGACTTTCGTCAGCGACGCGAGGTCGAAGATCGTGTCCTCCGTCATCGCCTCGACCTGCGGCACGAGCGCGCGATTGCCGTACGCGCGTCGATACGTGTGGCCGTCGCGCTCGATCCACAACACGCCGCCCGGGATCTTCTTCTGCGCGATCGCCGCGTTCACCGCGGCGTCGATCTCGCGCAGCTTTTCTGTTCGAAACGTTCCGGCGAAACAGAAGAAAACGAGAAGCGGGACGAGGGCGAGCCGGCGCATCGAATCGCGATGTTACACTCGCCTCTCGTGATCCCTCTCACCCTCGCCGCGGCTGCGCTCTGCGCGGCCGCGCTGCTCGTCGTCGCGTACTTCGCGTGGCTCGTCACCGCGCCGCGGCGCACGCGCGAGGCCGCGCATCACGAGCCGCGCGTGCTCGTCGTCGTGCCCGTGTTCGACGAGGCCACGCTCATCGCGCGCAAACTGGAGAACCTCGCCGCGCTCACGTATGCGCACAAGCGGGTCGTGCTCGTCGACGGCGGTTCCACCGACGGCACGATCGCCATCCTGCAGCGTTCCGGCTTCGACGTGCTCCTCACTTCGCTGCGCGACAAGACCGCGCAACTGAACGCGGCGATCGCGACGTCGGACGAGCCGTGGATTCTCGTGACGGATGCCGACGCGCTGCTCGAGCTCGACACCATCGAGCGCCTGCTGCGCGCGGCGCACGACGACGTCGGCGTCGTCGGCGCGAGCGTGCGTCCGGAGTCGGCGCACGAGCTGGAGTCGCTGCACTGGCGTGCGACCGACTGGCTGCGCGCGCGCGAGTTCGATCGCGGGTCGGCAGGCATCGTCGCCGCGCCGTGCTATCTCGCCCGTCGCGAGCATCTTCTCGATCTGCCCGCGGACGCGATCGCGGACGACGTGCACGTTGCGTGTCGCGCCATGCGCGCCGGACAGCGCGTCGCGCACAGCGATGCGTCGGTGATCGAAATGCGCTCGCCGAGGAACGTGCGCGATCTACTGCGCCACAAGTTCCGCAAGGCGGACGCGTACCTGCGCGAGATCTTCCGCTTTCTCCCGTCCCGCATGCCTGCCGTCTTCTTCTGGCGCGCGACACTGCTCACGCTCGTCCCGCTGATCGCGCTCTGCGCGGCGCCGTTCACGCTCGTCGCATTGTTCTTCAAGCCCACGCGGCTCGCGCTGCTGCTCACCGCCGTCTCCGCCGCCGCGCTGCTGCGCTACCCGTTCTCCCGCCAAGCCGCGTCGTTCCCGAAAATCCAATATGAAGAACCGTGACAAGCTCCGCATCGGCACGCAGATCCTCAGCTCGAAACTGACCGGCCGCCCGCGCCCCTTCTTCGTGCAGTACTCGCTGCTCAACGCGTGCAACGCGAAGTGCGTGTACTGCAACTGCCCCGAGCGCGAAGACCCGCGCGCGGACCTCGAGACGCATCTCCGCACTCTCCGCGACTTCGCCCGCCTGGGCGCCGTCCGCATCAAATTCCTCGGCGGCGAGCCGCTGCTCCATCCTCTTCTTCCGCAGCTCGTCACGACCGTCAAAACCCTCGGCATGCGCGCGGCGATGGTCACGAACGGCTTCCTCATCCCGCAGAAGATGGACCTGATGCGCAAGTTCGACGAGATCGTGATCTCGATCGACGGCAGCGAGGACGCGCACGACGCGCAGCGCGGACGCGGCACGTGGAAGAAGGTGATGGCCGCGATCGACGCGTGCGCCGCGGAGAATCTCGACTTCTTTCTGAGCGCGGTCGTCACGCGCGACACGACGAACGAGGTCGACTGGCTGATCGACACCGCGCGCCGCTACGGCGTGATGGTGAATTTCCAGATCCCGCAGTTCAATCCGGAGATGTACGGCGCGGGCGCGAAGGAATGGATGCCGTCGCCGGACGAGATCCGCAAGCTGATCGCGCGCATCATCGCCGCGAAGGAGGCCGGCGCGCCGGTGCTGTTCACGTCGCGCTCGTACGGGCGCACGCTGCAGTGGGAAGACTTCACGCGCGAGCGCGACGATCGTCCCGGCGAGGCGTCGCCGTGCACGGCGGGCAAATACTTTCTGCAACTCGAGCCGAACGGCGACATCTATCCGTGCGTCCTGCAGATCGGGTCGTTCCAACCGAAGAACGCGTTCCGCGACGGAGTCGAAGCGGCGTGGCGCCACGCGTCGTCGCACTCCTGCTTCGACTGCTACAACACCTGGCTGAACGAGAACCGCGGCATCTTCGACCTGCACCCCTCGATCCTGAAGAATTTCTGGTCGAACTACATGCGCCGCTGAAGCACCTTCATCGCCGCGCGCTGCATGACGGGCTGAATACCCCACGCGCAGACGAAGGTGCTGATCTCGCCGAGCTCGCGCAACACGTACGGACTGCCGAAGGAGACGGCGACGGTGTGCTTCGCGTGTTTCTCCGCGAGACGCCGCGCGGCCTCGGGGACTTTGATTCGACCGGCGCCGGATTTGGGGCGGAGGGCGAGGAGGAGGAGCAGCACATCTGCCTCGATGTCGAACGGTTGTGTTGTGTCGTCGATCATTGGTGCTGCGAGTTCGGTCAGCGGGTTCGGTTCGGGTTGGTCGGTGACGATGAAGGTTTTCGCTTGCTTCGTGATCGGCAGCAGGTTCGATTGGTCGCGCAGGATTTGGATGGAGCGATCGGCGATCTCGTTCGCTAATTCTTCGCCCCTCACCGCGGCCGCGCTT